>CALCXL010000144.1 GCA_937907595.1 uncultured Pseudomonadota bacterium | reverse complement strand
CATGTGGTGCCCCGCGCGGGGACACGCCTGCGCGTGAGCAACCGCGCCTCAGCGGCGGTCGATCGGCGGCTCGAGGCGGGGGCCGGGGGTCGGTGGGGGAGGGACGCGGCCAGGAAGAACGCCCTTCACCGGTCTTCGGGGCTTTACAGAGCACCGAGCCGTCCGGATCATGCCGCGCGCCCGAGGTCCGCGATGCCCGGGGCAGGAGTTCGCATGGAGAACGTGGAGCGCGTCGACGTCTTGATCCTCGGCGGTGGAATGGCCGGCCTCATGCAGGCCCGGCACCTGCGCCGGACCTTGCCGGAGCTGTCCATCGCGATGGTGGAGCCCCGCAGCAAGGAGGAGATCGCCACGATCCACAAGATCGGCGAGTCGACGGTGGAGATGGCCGCCCACTTCATCACGCACGACCTGGGCCTCATCGACTACATGATCGACAACCACCCGCCGAAGTGCGGGCTGAACTTCCACTGGGCGAAGGACGCCGACGTCAGCGGCGCGATCGAGGACTACTGGAGCATCTGGGCCACCCGCTTCCCCAAGATCGGCGCCTTCCAGATGCACCGCGGCAAGCTGGAGCGGGACCTGACGGAGATGTGCGAGCAGGACGGCGTGCGCATGATCCGCGGCCGCTCCCGGGACATCGACCTGGCGGAGGTCGGCGGCACCCACCGCGTTCGCGTCAAGCTGGCCGACCGCAGCGAGCTGCACATCGAGGCCGATCACCTCATCGACGCCGCCGGGCGGGCCTTCCTGCTGGGGCGCAAGCTCGACAACATCATCAAGGGCCCGGAGAACCTCTTCGGCCTGGACACGGTCAGCTCCTGGGTCCGGGTCAAGGGCGTCGACCGCAACCTCTTCAGCGAGGGCGCGCACCCGGACAAGTCGTCCACGTCGCACTGGTACGCCACCAACCACTTCTTCGGGCACGGCCACTGGGTCTGGATGATCCCCATCGACCGGGACACCAACACCGTCAGCTTCGGGCTGGTGGCCCACCGCACGGAGATCGACCCGCGCACGGTGAACACGCAGGACAAGCTGCTGGCCTTCCTCAAGGCCAACCACACGATCCTGTCGGACCTCATCGGCTCGGGGGAGATCGAGGACTTCATCTGCTGGGACCGGCCCAGCCACCTCAGCAAGCAGATGTTCGGGGAGAACAACTGGTACGTGGTGGGAGACGCCGCCTACTTCGGCGACCCCTTCTACTCGACCGGCACGTCCACCATCGCCGTGGCCATCACCAGCGTCACGAAGATCATCGAGGCACGCAGCAAGGGCTGGGCCGACGCC
>CALCXL010000143.1 GCA_937907595.1 uncultured Pseudomonadota bacterium | reverse complement strand
GCATGGCCGACGCGCTGCGTGAGGTCGAGGTGCCGATCGTGAGCGGCAACGTCTCCCTTTACAACGAGACCGGGGACCGCAGCATCCACCCCACCCCCACGCTGGGCGTCATCGGCCTGCTGGAGAGCCAGGACGACGCGGTGGGTCTCAGCCTTCCGCCGAGCGGCGCCCTGGTGCTGCTGGGCAACCACCGACCCCAGCTGGGAGCTTCCGCCTACGCGCGGGTCTGTCACGCCACCGAGCAGGGCAAGCCCCCGGCCGTGCACTGGGACGAGGAGCGCGCGCTCCTCAAGACCCTGGTGGAGGGCTGCCGACGGGGCCTGATCCTGGCCGCCCACGACGTGTCGGACGGCGGCCTGGCCGTCACCCTCGCGGAGATGTGCCTGCACGGGGGCGCGCTGCACGGGGGCACGGGGCTCGGCGCCACAGTGCAGCTCCCCATCAGCCCGGACCCGCTCTCGCGGGAGCTGTACCTCTTCGGCGAGACCCAGGGCACCGCCTGGGTGGCCGTGGAGGAGGAGCGCGTGCCCGACCTGTTGGCCCTGGCCCAGGAGCTGGGCTGCCGTGCCCTGCACGCTGGCAGCATCGGTGGGGACCGCCTGGTGCTCCGCGACGCCCACAAGCAGGCGGCCGTGGACTCGTCCATCGCCGATCTGCGCGACGCCTGGCAGGGCGGCCTCTGCGAGGCCCTGGGCCTGCCGCCGGCGGCAGCCCGCCCGTGAGCCTGCCGATCCTCGACGAGCCCCGGACGCCCTTCGACGGGTTCCGCGACGAGTGCGGGGTGGTCGGGATCTGGGGGCACGCCGAGGCCGCCAACCTGGCCTACCTGGGCCTGCACGCCCTGCAGCACCGCGGTCAAGAGGGCGCGGGGATCGTCGCGTCCGACGGGCTGCAGCTCCGCGCGATGCGGGGGCAGGGGCTCGTCGCCGACGTCTTCCGGGATCGGGACGCCCTGGAGGCCCTGGCGGGAAGCCGCGCCATCGGCCACGTGCGCTACAGCACGGCCGGCGGCAACGAGGCGGCCAACGTCCAGCCCCTGATGGTGCGCTACGGCGGCGGCGGCCTGGCGATTGCCCACAACGGCAACTACGTCAACGCACGCTCGGTGCGCGAGGAGCTGGAGGCCGAGGGCGCCATCTTCCAGTCCAGCTCGGACACGGAGGTCCTGGTGCACCTGGTGGCGCGCAGCCGCCAGCGCAGCTTCGTGAACCGGGTGGTGGACGCCCTGGCCCGCGTGCAGGGCGCCGGCTCCGTCCTGGTGCTGACCGAACGCATGATGCTGGCCACCCGGGACCCCCACGGCTTCCGGCCCCTGGTCCTGGGCCAGCTGCCGGGCGGTGGCTGGGTCTTCGCGTCGGAGACGCCGGCCCTGGACCTCATCGGCGCCACCTTCGTGCGGGATCTCAGCCCGGGCGAGGTCGTGGTCGTGGACCAGGACGGGCTGACCTCGTTTCATCCCTTCCCGCGCACCAAGCCTCGGGCCTGCATCTTCGAGTACGTCTACTTCAGCCGCCCGGACACCATGCTCTGGGGCAAGGACGTCTACTCGGTGCGGCGTGAGCTGGGGCGGCGGCTGGCCCAGGAGCAGCCCTGCGACGTCGACATGGTGCTGCCGGTGCCCGACTCGGGCGTCGCGGCGGCCCTGGGCTTCGCCCGGGAGATCCAGGCCCCCTTTGAGCTGGGCCTCATCCGCAACCACTACGTCGGCCGGAGCTTCATCGAGCCCAACCAGCGCATCCGCGACTTCGGCGTGAAGCTGAAGCTCAACCCGGTGCCCGGGCTCCTGACGGGCCAGCGGGTGGCGGTGGTGGACGACAGCCTGGTGCGCGGCACCACCTGCCGGAAGATCGTGCGGCTGCTGCGCGCGGCCGGGGTGGCGGAGGTGCACCTGCGCATCGCGGCGCCCCCGACGGTGGGGCCTTGTTGGTACGGAATCGACACGCCCACCCGGGAAGAGTTGATCGCTTCGAGGAACGAGATCGAGGAGATCGGTCGTTTCGTTGGCGCCGACAGCATCGGCTACCTGAGCCTGCAGGGGCTGCATGCGGCGGTGCACGAGGGTGAGGACGGCTTCTGCGACGCCTGCTTCTCGGGCCAGTACCCGGTGCTGCACGACGATCTGCAGCGCGGACCTCAGCTCCCGCTTTTTGCGGAATCGACATAAGAGCGTAGGA
>CALCXL010000142.1 GCA_937907595.1 uncultured Pseudomonadota bacterium | reverse complement strand
GCTGTGCGCCGTGAACACCAGCCGCGGATCGACCAGCCCCGCGGCCGCCGCGCGCGCGCGCTCCACCACCGCCGCCAGCAGGGCCGGGTGGTGGAAGGGCAGCCGCAGCTTGCTGAAGGCGATGTCGGTCCCCGTCGACTCCAGCGCGTGCAGGTACGCGCGGCAGCCGGGGTAGGAGCCGAAGGCCGAGGTCACGAACACCGCGGCGTGGCGCACCCCGTCCGACGCCATCTCCCCGGCGACGTCGGCCACGAAGGGGCGCCAGTGCCGGTTGCCCAGGTACACCCGCTGGGGCAGCCCGCGAGCGCCCAACTCCGCCTGTACGGCCTCGACCAGCCGGCGGTTGGCGGCGTTGATGGGGCTGCAGCCGCCCACCGCCCGGTAGTGGGCGGCCACCTCCTCCAGACGCGCGTCCGGCACCCCGCGCCCGGCCACGACCCCGCGCAGGAAGGGCATGACGTCGTCGGGGCCCTCGGGCCCCCCGAAGGAGAGGATCAGCAGCGCGTCGAAGGGCGGCATCGGGCGAGCTTGCTTGGCGGCATCGTCCCTGTCCACCGTCCAGAACGGCGACGCCCCGCCTCCCGGAAGGAAGGCGGGGCGTCGCGCTGTCACTCAGGAGCGCGTCAGTTCGACTCTTCGAACTCCGCGTCGATCACGTTGTCGTCGTCCGAGCCGCCCCCGGCCGCGGCGGCCTGGTCGAAGCCCGGCTCCCCGCCGCCCGCGGCGTCGTTCCCGGCCTGGTACATGATCTGCGCCAGTTCGTGGTTGAGCGCCTCCACCTTGCTGTAGGCCGCGTCGACCTCCGCCGGGTCCTCCGACTCGACGGCCGCTCGGGCCTCCACCAGCGCCTCGTCCAGCTTGGTCTTCAGCTCCGCCGGCACGGCGTCGGCGTTGTCCGCCATGAGCTTCTCCGTCTGGTAGATGAAGGAATCCAGCTGGTTGCGCTTCTCCACGGCCTCACGGCGGGCGTGATCCTCCGTGGCGTGCGACTCAGCCTCCTTCACCAGGCGATCGACCTCGTCCTTGGACAAGCCACCCGACGCCTCGATGCGGATCGACTGCTCCTTGCCCGTGGCCTTGTCCCGCGCGGAGACGTGCACGATGCCGTCGGCGTCGATCTCAAACTTGACCTCCACCTGGGGCACCCCGCGCGGGGCCGGGGGGAGCCCGACCAGCTGGAAGCGACCCATCGTGCGGTTGTCCCGCGCGAAGTCCCGCTCGCCCTGCAGCACGTGGATGTCCACGGCCGTCTGGTTGTCCGCAGCGGTGCTGAACACCTCCGTCTTCTCGCAGGGCACCGTGGTGTTCCGCTCGATGAGCTTGGTCATCACGCCGCCCAGGGTCTCGATGCCCAGGGACAGGGGGCTGACGTCCAGCAGGAGGACGTCGGTGACCTCGCCGGTGAACACGCCGCCCTGCACCGCGGCGCCCATGGCCACGACCTCGTCGGGGTTGACCGACTTGTTGGCGGCCTTGCCGAAGATCTTCTCCACCCGCGACTGCACCATCGGGATGCGGGTGGAGCCGCCGACCAGGACGACCTCGTCCACGTCGCCGGCCTTGACGCCCGCGTCCTGCATGGCCTGCTTGACCGGGCCCATGGTGCGCTCGATCAGGTGGTCGACCATCTTCTCGAACTGCGGCCGCGTCAGGTTCATGGCCAGGTGCTTGGGCCCCGTGGCGTCCGCGGTCAGGAAGGGCAGGTTGATCTCCGTCTGCTGGGCCGACGAGAGCTCGATCTTGGCCTTCTCCGCCGCCTCCTTGAGGCGCTGCAGGACCATGTTGTCGCCCGACACGTCGATGCCGGTCTCCTTCTTGAACTCGGCCGTGAGCCACTCGATGATGACCTGGTCGAAGTCGTCGCCGCCCAGGTGCGTGTCGCCGTTGGTCGACTTCACCTCCACCACGTTGTCGCCGATCTCCAGGATGGAGATGTCGAAGGTGCCGCCGCCCAGGTCGTAGACCGCGACGATCTCGTCCTCCTTGCGGTCCAGGCCGTAGGCCAGCGCGGCCGCCGTGGGCTCGTTGATGATCCGCTTGACCTCCAGCCCGGCGATCTTGCCGGCGTCCTTGGTGGCCTGCCGCTGCGCGTCGTTGAAGTACGCGGGCACGGTGATGACCGCCTCGGTCACCGTCTCCCCCAGGTACTCCTCAGCCGCGCGCTTCAACTTCATCAGCACCTGCGCCGAGATCTCCGGGGCGGAGTAGCCCTTGCCGTCGATGTCGATGGAGACACCGCCGCCCTTGGCCTTCTTGACGGTGTAGGGGACGCGCTTGGCCTCCTCCTTCATGTCGTCGAACTTCATGCCCATGAAGCGCTTGACCGACGCGATGGTTCGGGTGGGGTTGGTGATGGCCTGGCGCCGCGCGGCCTGGCCAACGAGTCGATCGCCGTCCTTGGTGAACGCGACGACGGACGGCGTCGTGCGGCCGCCCTCCTCGTTGGTGAGGACCTTGGCGTCCTTGCCTTCCATGACGGCGACCACGGAGTTCGTGGTACCCAGGTCGATGCCGATGATCTTGCCCATCGAAGCGTGTCTCCATACCGGGTGAACACGGTCCACCACATTGATTTCACAGCAGGTTTCGTTTTTTTGAGGCGGCGGCTGACCGTCGCTTGAACGCAACCTAAGAGCGGTCGGAGAGGTGTCAAGCGCCGGATCACCGACAATAGTGCGCCGGACCCTGAACAGATCGGCCCCGAACGTGGGCCTGGAGACTCCGAATGCGTTCCCTGATGCTCCTCCTCGCCCTGCTCTCCCTCGTCGCCTGCGGCGACACGTCGGAGATCGACAACGCCCCCAAGGCCACCGTGCACGGCGCGGTCAAGGCGGCGCCGACGAAGGCCCCTGAGACCGACGCCCCCCCGGACCCCGCCGAGGGAGAGGCCGCGGCCGCCGGTGAGGCCCACTCGGAGCCCGGATCGGCCCCGGTGGCCACGCCCCTGACCTTGGACCCGGCGGCCAGCTCGATCGGGTTCGTGGGCGCGAAGATCACCGGCACCCACGACGGCGGGTTCAAGGGCTTCACCGGCGCGATGTCCTGGGCGGCCGGCGCGCCCTCGGGCCTGACGGTCGACGTGGACATGGGCTCGCTCTTCGCCGACCACCCCAAGCTGGAGAAGCACCTGAAGTCGGCCGACTTCTTCGACGTCGTCGCCAAGCCCGCCGCCGGCTTCGTGGCCACCACCTTCACCCACGGCGAGGGCAGCGCCTGGACCGTGGCGGGCACCCTGACCCTCAACGGCGCGTCCCGGGAGATCAGCTTTCCGGCCACGATCAGCAAGAGCGACGGCGCCCTGCGCGCCCAGGCCACCTTCCAGATCAACCGGCAGGACTTCGGCATCACCTACCCCGGCAAGCCGGACGATCTGATCAAGGACGAGGTCGCCCTGCGCGTCCTGCTGGTGTTCCCGGAGGCCTGATCATCGGCGGGCGTTCCCCCAGGCCGGATCGTCAAGCGGTGGAAGCGCGCGCGAACCGGGCGATCTTCGTCGGATGCATCGCCCTGTTCGTGGCCGCGCGGCTGCTCCTGAACCTCAACGCGCCGACCCAGCTCTACCAGCCCGAGGAGTACGTCAACCTCCGCCTGGCGGCGTCCCTGCTGGGGGACGACGGCGACTGGGGCGCGC
>CALCXL010000141.1 GCA_937907595.1 uncultured Pseudomonadota bacterium | reverse complement strand
CGCCCTCGTCGACGCTGGGCTGGGCGAGCTGCTGCAGCCCTTCGTCGTCGACCTGCCCGAGGGCGTCGCCCTGCTGCACTTCCTGGAGGGCTCCGAGTCGGCGCCGGCGCTGCCCGCCGACGCGATCTGGTTCGACCAGGGCCGCTTCCTGGACGGCATCTACGCCGAGTACCGGCAGCGCACCGCCTGGCTCCTGGCGGTCGGCCTCCTCGTCGTCTTTGCCGTGCTGCTGCTGCGCTACCGGCGCCCGGGGATCGCCCTGGCGGCCTTCCTGCCGGCCCTGCTCGCGGCGGCGACCACCCTGTCGGCCCTGGCGCTGTTCGGCGTGCAGCCCAACCTGCTGCACCTGGCGGCCTGCCTGCTGGTCCTGAGCATCGGGGTGGACTACGGCGTGTTCCTGGTCGAGCAGCGCGGAGATCCCCTGGGGCTGCGGGCCGCGCTGCCCAGCGTGGCGGTGGCGGCGGGCACCACGGCGCTGTCCTTCGGCACCCTCGCGGCGTCCCCCCAGCCGGCGCTCCAGGCGATCGGCTCGGTGGCCGGGCTCGGGGTCTTCGCGGCGGTGATCCTGGCCCCGGCCTGCCTGTCCCTCTTCGGCGGGATCGCGCTGCCGCTTGAAACCGACCCCTGATCCGTGGATGATCGCGCGCCCGCTCCGAGGGGCTTGCGCGGAGGGAACAGCATGGCGAAGCGGCGCGTGGTCGTGACCGGAGTGGGGCTCGTCAGCCCGCTGGGCAACGATCTGGATACCGTCACGGCCGGGCTCGCGGCGGGCCGCAGCGGCGTGCAGTACATGGACAACTGGGGTGAGTACGAGGGCGTGGAGACGCGCCTGGGCGCCCCCGCAGCCCCCTGGGCCATCTCCGGCTTCACGCGCAAGCAGCTCCGCACCATGGGCCCCGTCGCCCGCATGGCCACCTGCGCCACCCAGGCCGCGATCGCGGACGCCGGGCTGGACCCGGACTTCGTGCGCAGCGGCGACGTCGGCCTCAGCTACGGCAGCACCGACGGGTCCTGCAGCGCGGAGGAGGGCTACTACCGCAAGCTCTACGCCACCAACTCCTTCGTGGGGCTGCTGGCGTCCAGCTACCTCAAGTTCATGTCGCACACCTGCGCGGCCAACCTGGCCCAGCTCTTCGGCATCACCGGCCGCGTGGTGCCCATCTGCAGCGCCTGCACGTCGGCCAGCCAGTCCATCGGCCAGGGCTACGAGTCCATCGCCTACGGCATGGAGGACACGATGATCTGCGGCGGCGCGGAGGAGCTTCACTTCACCGTCGCCGGCGTCTTCGATCTCATGCTGGCCACCAGCGTCGGGTACCACGACCGCCCCACGGCCACCCCCCGCCCCTTCGACCGCGACCGCGACGGCATGGTGGTGGGGGAGGGCGCCGGCACCCTGGTGTTGGAGGAGTACGAGCGGGCGAAGGCCCGGGGCGCGCACATCCACGCCGAATTGGTGGGCTACGGCACCAACTGCGACGGCGGCCACCTGACCTCGCCCAGCGACACCGGGATGGCCGGGGCCATGCGCCGCTCGCTCAAGGACGCCGGCCTCAGCCCTGCGGACATCGGCTACATCAACGCCCACGGCACGGGCACGGAGGTGGGGGACCTCGCAGAGAGCCGCGCCACCCACGCCGTCCTGGGCGACTCGGTGCCCGTGAGCAGCACCAAGTCCAACACGGGCCACACCCTGGGGGGCTGCGGCGCCATCGAGTCGATCTTCGTGTTCGGGCTCATGCGCGACGGCTTCCTGCCCCCCACGCGCACCCTGGAGAACCCGGACCCCCGCTGCGCGCCCCTGGACCACATCATGGGGGACCCGCGGGAGGGCACGCCCGAGTTCGTGATGAACAACAACTTCGCGTTCGGCGGCATCAACACGTCGCTCATCTTCCGCCGACCCGACCGGATCTGAGCTTGGGGCGCTGGCTCCGCGTATTGGGCACCGGCGGCGGCTTCATCAGCTTCGCGGCGGGCTCGGCCGTCATCAGCTGGTTCATCGTGCCGTACCTGGCCCTTCGCCACCGCAGGCAGCCCTACCTGGCGCGGGTCGCGGCCTACCAGCGGGTGATGCTGGCGGCCTACCGCTCGTTCATGGGCGTCCTGCGGGTCTACGGCGTCTCGCGCTTCGAGCGTCGGGAGCTGCAGGGCCGCCCCCCCGGAGCCTTCGTATTGGTCTCCAACCACCCCTCGCTGCTGGACGTGATCGTGGTGCTCGCGACGGTGCCCGGCGTGTGCTGCGTCGTGCGATCCGGCCTCTTCGACCTGCCCTTCCTGGGGCCCCTGCTCCGCGGCGCGGGCTACATCCCCGGCCCGGGCGCGGAGGCCGAGGAGGGGGACAGCCCGATCCTGGATCGCATCGTGGAGCGCCTGGATCAAGGCCTGCCGGTGCTGGTCTTTCCCGAGGGCAGCCGCTCGCCGGAGGGCGGACTGCGGCGCTTTCGGCGCGGGGCGGTGGAGGCGGCGCTGCGCGCGGGGGTGCCGATCCTGCCCGCCCTGGTGCGCTGCGACCCGTCGACCCTGCGCAAGGGGCAGCCCTGGTACGACGTGCCAGATCGGCGCTTCACCTTGACGGTGGACTTCCTTCCCGTCATGACTCCCCCGTCAGGGGCGGGCAGTCGCGAGCTGACACAGGAACTGGCAGCCTTGTACCGGGAGCGCATCAGCGCGGCTGCAGCCGCCTCGCTCGCGGCGGGAGAGGGTCGATGATCAACGGGTCGAGCAGCGCGGACGACATCCTCGGCGCCTTGCGCAAGACGTTCGAGGAGCTCTTCGAGATCCCCCCCGAGGACGTGCACCTGGGCAGCAAGCTGTACGAGGAGATGGACCTCGACAGCCTGGACGCCGCGGACATGCGCGCCAACCTGCAGGAGGTGGTGGGCCGCTCCATCCCCGAGTCGCAGTTCCAGGACGTGCGCACCGTGGACGACGTGGTCCGCCTGCTGCAGCGTGTCGTCTCCGTCTGAGCCCCCCCGGACCGCCCCGGCCTTTCGGCCCTGCGTGCTGGTCCCCCACTACGACAACCCCGGCACCCTGGCCTCGGTCGTGGACGGAGCGTTGGCGCAGGTCCCCGACGTCATCGTGGTCGACGACGGCAGCGCTCCCCCGGGGCGGGCCGCCGCCGAGGCCGTGGCCGATCGGGCCGACGTCGTGCTCCTCAGCCCCAACCAGGGCAAGGGCGCGGCCTGCATGGCGGGCTTTCGACGCGCGCAGGAGCGGGGCTTCACCCACGCGGTGCAGGTCGACGCCGACGGGCAGCACGATCTGGCCGACCTGCCCCTCTTCGTGGACGCGGCGCGCTCCCAGCCGACGGCCTTGGTCTGCGGGGTCCCGATCTTCGACGCGTCGGCGCCGAAGGGCCGCGTGATCGGCCGCAAGATCAGCGTGTTCTGGGTGGACGTGGAGGTGGGCCGCGGCGTCGTCGGCGATCCCCTCTACGGCTTTCGCGTCTACCCGGTGGACGCGGCCGTGAGCTCGGGCTGCCGCGCCCTGCGCATGGGCTTCGACACGGACATCGCTGTGCGCATGGTCTGGAAGGGCGCGCCGACCCTGAACCTTCCGACCAAGGTGAGCTACTTCGCTCGGGCTGAGGGCGGCGTCACCCACTTCCGGGTGGTGCGGGACAACGTCGCCCTCTTCGTGCTGCACAGCGGCCTGTTCCTGCGCTCGCTGCTGTGGCGCCTTCGACGGTGAGCTGGCACCGGGCGGAGGAGCGCGGCAGCACCCTCGGCATCCGCCTGCTGGTGGGCCTGTGCGACGTGTTCGGGCGCGGCGGCGCGCGGCTGGTCCTGCGCTTCGTGATGCTCTGGTTCGTGGTCTTCGGCGGACCGGCCCGCAGGGCGTCGCGGCAGTGGCTGGCGCTGCA
>CALCXL010000140.1 GCA_937907595.1 uncultured Pseudomonadota bacterium | reverse complement strand
ACTCGATGCCGCCGCGCCCGGCCTCGGGCATGGGCCCGGTGGCGTGGCGGTAGCAGGCCTCGAAGGCCGTCTCGGCGTCCCAGTCGCGCACGCCCTTGAGCCAGGTGCCGGCCAGGATCTGCGCTGCGGGCGTGCCCACCATGCCGCCGGTGTAGCCGTGGCCGTGGGCCCAGCGCGGCATCGCCCCGCCGTCCTCGTACATGCGCACCAGGCTCTTCGCGAAGTCCCGGGCCTTGTCGGGCCGCGCCAGGGTGAACCAGGGGTGCGCGGTGCGGAACGTGTCCCACATGGAGAAGTTGGAGTGGTACGCGAAGTCGGCGCTGTGCACGCCGCCGTCGAAGCCGCGGTAGCGCCCGTCCACGTCCTGGAAGACGTTGGGCCAGAGGTAGGCGTGGTACACCGCCGTGTGGAAGATCACGCGCTGGTCGTCCGTGCCCCCGCGCACCCGCACCGCGCCCAGGGCCTCCGTCCAGGCCGCCTCCGCGTCGGCCAGCACCTCGTCGAAGGAGCGCCCGGCCAGCTCCCCCGCGTGGTTGGCCCGGGCCCCGTCGGCGTCGACGTGGGACAGCGCCACCCTCACCACCACCTCGTCGGTGCCTTCGGGGAAGACCAGCCACCCACCCGCGTGCGCGCCCGCGGCGCTCGTCGATCCCGCCACCGGCGCCTCCTCGTCCCGCCAGGTGCCTGAGCCGATGGGCGCGGGCTCGAAGCTCAGGTGCGCCCAGGTCTGCAGGCCGCCATAGCGCCGCGAATAGGAGCCCTGCAGGAGCTGGAACGCGTCGACGGTGCCCGCGTCCAGGTCGATCTCCAGCTCGGCGCCGTCGACGACCACGGTGCCGACCTCGTGCCCCAGGTCGAGGATCATCACCGGGCCGGCGGTCTCGGCGAACTGGACCCGGTGGATGGCGCCCCGAGAGGTGGCGGCGATGGCAACGTCGGTGCCCTCGTCGTCCAGGGTGACCCGGTAGGAGCCCGGCCGGGCCTCCTCGCGATCGTGGGAGAAGGCCGCCGCCCGGGCCGCGCCGCCGACGTAGTCGTCCCGCCAGGACGCGCGGGGCATGATCGCGATGTTGCCGAAGTCGTTGACCCCCATCCCGTTGGCGTGCTCGTGGGAGAAGGCCACGATGCGGTCGTCGCGGTGGTGGTATCCGCCGAAGTGGTAGAAGGCCGGGGCTCCGTCCGTCGAATGGCGCGTGTCCGGGCCGGCTTGGGTCATGCCCCAGGGCACCGCGGCGCCGGGGTTGAGGCCGATGACCTCCCCACCCACGCCGCCCGTGCCGATCATCGGATCCACCAACGACAGGGCGTCGTAGGGAGCGATGGGGGTGTCGGGCACCGGCTCGTCGGGCAGGACCTCGGGCTCGCAAGCCGCGGTCAAGAGCAGGACGGACAGCAGGGGGATCGCAGGACGGCGCAGGGTCGACTCCGGGCTCGTGAGGGGCCAAGGGTACGCCAAGCCCCCCTCCCGCGACGGGAAACCCACCGGTGCCGACCTGTGGCGCAACGGGGTGCGGGCTCCTACCCTTCGGCCGTGCACCTCGCCCTCCTCCTGCTGCTGCTGGCCGGCTGCTCCCGCCCCGCGCCCCCGCCGGACCTGATCCTGGTGACCTGGGACACCACCCGCGCCGACCGCGTGGGGCCCGGCGCCGCGGTCCCCGGGCTGACCCCCGCCTTCGACGCGCTGGCCGCCACCGGGCTCTCCTTCTCTCACGCGCGCACCCCCGCGCCCGTCACCCTCTCGGCCCACGCCACGCTGCTGACGGGGCTGCTGCCCCACGAGCACGGCGCGCGCACCAACGGCCTGTTCGTCCTGGGCCCCGAGCCGCCGACCTTGGCCGAGCGCCTCTCCGCCGCCGGCTACCGCACGGGCGCCTTCGTGTCCGCCGCCGTGCTCTCGCGGTCCTACGGGCTGGACCGCGGCTTCCACCGCTACGACGACGACGTGCAGGACGACCCCGGCGGCACCCACTTCGCCCGCCGGACTGGGCCTGCCACCGTCGACGCCGCACTGGCCTGGCTGGCCACCCTGCCCCCCGAGCAGCCGGCGTTCCTCTGGGTGCACCTCTTCGACGCCCACCTCCCCTTGACCCCGCCGGAGCCCTTCGCCAGCCAACACGCCGACCCCTACGACGCCGCCATCGCCTTCCTCGACGCCCAGACGGCCCGCCTGCTGACCGCGGCGCGGGCCCGTCGCCCGGATCCCCTGGTGGCGATCACCGCCGACCACGGCGAGGGCCTGGGGGAGCACGGCGAGCGCACCCACGGCTACTTCGCCTACGACTCCACCCTGCGGGTCCCGCTGCTGTTCGCCGGGCCAGGGATCCGCCCGGGGCGCTCGGAGGGGACGGTCCACCTGGGCGACGTCGCGGGCACCCTGCTCGCCGCGCTGGGCCTGCCGACCCTGGGCTCGGGCCTGGACCTGCAGGGCACGGTGCCCGCAGATCGCGTGATCCCGGTGGAGTCGATCGAGCCGGTCTACGCCTACGGCACGGCCCCCGTCTTCGGGTTGGTCAGCGCGACGGAGGCCCTGTTCGATCTGCCGACGCCCGAGCGCTACGACCTGGTCGCCGACCCCGGGCAGACCAGCAACCTCTACGTCGACGCCGATGCGCCCCGGCTGCAGGGGCCGGACCGACGCTGGCCGCCCCCGACGCGCCGCGGCCTGGCCGACGCCGAGCGGGAGCAGCTGATCGCGCTCGGCTACCTGAGCGCCGGGTCCGACGGGGCTCCTTCGGGCACCGCAGACCCCAAGGATCTGCTGCCCGTCGCCTCCCTCTGCATGCGCGTGGAGGCGGAGGCGCTGCCCGAGGACGTGGTGGCCGAGGCCGCGGAGCTCACCGGTCGCTTCGGCCCCGTGCCCATGCTCGCCATCGTCGCCGCCGACGCCCTCAGCGCCCTGGGCCGCCCCGCCGAGGCCCGCGCCGCCCTGGAGGCCTCCGCCGCGGCGCACCCCGACGAGGAGCGCCTGCAGAACCGCCTGGCCCTCGCCCGGGCCGCCGCACGGGCCCAGGTGGAGCTGGAGGGGGCGATCCGCGCCGCCCTGGCCCGGGAGCCGGAGCACCCCAGCGCCCGCTTCGATCTGGCCGTCGTCCTGCACCAGCAGGGCCGCCTGGCCGAGGCGGCGGAGGCCTACCGCCAGGCCCTGGAACGGAACGAGGACGTCGAGGCCCGGTTGGGCCTGGCCCGGGCCCTGGGTGGGAGCGGGGACCTGGAGGGGGCGATCGGGGCGCTGACGGGCGACGCCGCCCCGATCCGCTGCGCCCGGGGCACCTTGCTGGCCCGCCGGCTGGACCGCGCCGCCGACGCCGCCGCCGATCTGGCGTTCTGCCGCTGAGCCCCCTCGGACTCAGCCCCGGGGCAGATCGATGAAGGAGCGCATCAACAGCAGCGCCAGGTCCGTGCCGTCCAGCTCCTCCTCCGGCAGCAGCCCACGGCGCGCCAGCTCCTCGGTCAGCGCCCGCGTCGCGCCCGGCAAAGTCAGGGGAGCCACCCCGCTGCGCACCCGGTCGCGCTCGGCGGCGTCGGCGAAGACCCAGGCCTTCCACTGCATCGACAGCCGGACCTCCCCCGGCGCGTAGCGGGCGACCTCCTCGGTGTCCCTCCGCAGGATCCAGGCCCCCTCCTCGGACCAGCCCAGCTCCATGCCGATCTCCACGGGCGGCGCCGCCTGGGAGGGCCCGCCGACCCGGACGACGCCGTGCACCAGCTCGTCGGCGTCCAACACGATCGCGGTGTTGGGGCGGGGCGACACCGGCACCGGCGGCGCGTCGATGCCGTCGGGAAAGGTCAACAGGTCCCCGTCGCCGGCCAGGAAGATCACGGCGGACGCCACCCGGATGCGGCGGTCCTCGAACAGGCCTGAGTGCCCGCAGACCACCAGGAACCACTCAGGGGTGTTGGTCTTGTCCAGGCCCACGAACTCGGGGGTGTCGTGGTGCACCGGCAGCTCCTGGCCGGGCAGCAGCAGGTTGGCGTAGAGCATGTAGGGCTCCACCAGCGCCGCCCCCATCAGCTCCTGGGCCGCGCTCGCCAACTCCGGATGCGCCGCCACCTCCGCCGCGCCCTCCAGCCGCGCCTCCCCCCGCTCGATCCAGGTGCCCCGGAAGAGGTTGCTGCGGGCCGCCTGCACGTCCAGGGGCTCCAGGGAGCCTGCGGCCAGCTGCCGCTCGAACCAGGCCAGGGCCGCGTCGTGGCGGCGGGTCAGCCCCGCCCCCAGCCCCTCCTCGATGGGAGCGGAGACGTACAGCCCATAGGGTCCCGCGGCGCGGATGCGGGATCGCAGGCCTGCGGCCTCGGCGGGGGGCAGGAGGGGGTCGATGGACAGCGTCTTGAGCGTCATGGCGCGATCGTAGCCCCGGCGGTGGCAAGCTGGCGCCGGAGGTCCCCCATGAAGCCCGCCATCCCCCGGCGCGAGTCGCCCCATCCGGCCCGCGTCCCGGACCTGACCGAGCGGTGGTCGGCCAAGGCCTTCTACGTCACCGCCGTCGCCCTGTGGCTGCTCTCCCTGGGCCTCAGCTGGCTCTCCCCCTGGGGGGGTCTGATGGCCCTGCCGTCGCTCGTCTTCACCTGGATGGGCGTGGCCGACCGGCTGCAGGGCATCCACGCCATCCGGCGCAACTTCCCCGTTCTGGGGCGCCTGCGCTACGTGCTGGAGGGGATCCGACCCGAGCTCCGCCAGTACTTCGTGGAGGACGACCACGAGCCCACGCCGATCAGCCGCCAGCAGCGCTCCATCGTCTACGCCCGCGCCAAGGGCCAGCTGGACACCGTGCCCTTCGGCACCCACAACGACGTCTACGGCGCAGGCTACGAGTGGATCAACCACAGCCTGGCGGCGCTGCACGCCACCCCGGGCGAGATCCGCATCCGCATCGGCGCCCACAGCTCCTGCAACCAGCCCTACGACGCCTCGCTGCTCAACATCTCGGCCATGAGCTACGGCTCCCTCAGCCGCAACGCGATCCTGGCCCTCAACGGCGCGGCGAAGGACGGCGCGTTCTTCCACAACACCGGCGAGGGCGGCATCTCCGAGCACCACCTGGCGCCCGGCGGGGACCT
>CALCXL010000139.1 GCA_937907595.1 uncultured Pseudomonadota bacterium | reverse complement strand
CCGTGGCGCTGTCCTCGCCTTCGGCGTCCGAGAGCAGCACGTCGGGGGCCTCCGCGCCCACCCACTGCACGATGTCGATGCGGTCGCGCAGCGGCCCCGACAGGCGGCTCCGGTAGCGGCTGAGCACGGGCCAGGAGCAGCTGCAGGGCCGATCGGAGCCCAGCCACCCACACGGACAGGGGTTGCAGGTCGCGACCAGCTGAAAGCGCGCTGGGAACGTGGCCGTCGACTCCGCCCGGGCGACGGTGACCACCCCGTCCTCCAGGGGCTGCCGCAGCGACTCGAGCACCGCGCGGGGGAACTCGGGGACCTCATCCAGGAAGAGGACGCCCTGGTGCGCCAGGGTCACCTCGCCGGGGCCCAGGGGCCTGCCGCCGCCCACCATCGACGGCACCGAGGCGCTGTGGTGGGGGGCTCGCAGCGGCGGACGCTTCATCAACCCACCGGTCCCCAGGAGCCCCGCGGCGGAGTGGATGCGGGTGGCCTCGAGCGCCGCATCGTCCCCAAGGTGCGGCAGAATTCCGGCCAGACGGCGTGCCAGCATGCTCTTCCCGGCCCCCGGCGGACCCTCCAGCAGCAGCCCATGGCCCCCCGCCGCGGCGATCTCCAGCAGCCGCCGGCCGTGCGCGTGGCCCCGCACGTCGCGCAGGTCGGCGCTGTCGTCGCAGTCCCCGTGGGCGGGCATCGGCGCCGGTGGATCCAGCAGCCCCCGGGCCGCCTTCCAGGCCTCGTCCAGGGTGCGCACAGGCAGCACCCGCAGCCCCGGCACCAGCGCTGCCTCGGGGCCGTTGTCCACCGGCACGACCAGGGTCTTGGCGCCGGCCCGCGCCGCCGCTTCGGCCAGGGGCAGCATCCCCCGGATCGGCCGGACGCTGCCGTCCAGCCCCAGCTCACCCAGGGCGAAGGGGACATCGGCCCAGGCCCCGCGCTTGCGCTCCTGCTGCCAGGCCGCCGCGATCACCCCCAGCGCGATGGGCAGGTCCAGCCCGGTGCCGTGCTTGGGCACGTCGGCCGGGGCCAGGTTCACCGTGATGCGTCGCCGCGGAAAGGGCAGATCGACCGAGCGGATCGCCGACCGCACCCGCTCCCGGGCCTCCCGCACCGACGAGGTGGGCAAGCCCACCACCTGGAACATCGGCAGGAGGCTGAGCACGTCAACCTCCACCTGCACCGGCGTACCCAGCACCCCAAAGAGGCTCGCAGCCCCCACCGTCACCGCCATCTCGACCCCCCGTGGGACGAGTTCGGGGTGCGACCGCGGCATGTTCCGCCGCCGACCCCGACTCGTCGCCAGGGGAGAGAGCAGGTCCCGTGCCAGATCCGCGAAGCGCGGAGAAGGTCAGCGATTGCAGATGGTTGTGCCGGAGCGACCCGGCCGACACCGGTCGCCAACTGTCCGGCAGGTGTCCGGGCCCGGACGATCCGCCGGACAGTCCCGGACACCCGGCCGGACGATCCGCGCCCCCCGAGCCGCCCCGAGGTCCCCCGACCCGCCGTCGAGCCTCAGCCCCGCACGAAGGCCTGCGCTTCCTCCATGGAGTACAGCAGCGCCCCCCGGGGGTGGGCGTCCAGGAAGGCGGACTCGTAGGCCGGCGTGAACTCGTTCACCATCAGCGCCACGCGCGCGCCCATGCGGAAGGGCAGCGCCAGGTCGAGCTCGAAGATGTCGCCGATCACCGTCACGTCGGACCACGCCGCGCCGATGCTCTGACGCAGGCCGTCCAGCAGGTCGTGGTAGCGGCGTCGACGGAGCAGCACGGGGCGGCTGAGCCCCGGAAGCTCCATGGTCTCCGGAACGGCGTCGAAGTCGGGGTCGATGACGTACTTCTTGCCGAAGCCGTGCACGCGCTCCACCAGCCAGTCCAGCTCCGACGGGTCCTCCCCCAGGCGACTGAGGTGCCGCACCTTGTCGCGCACCGGGTCCGTGGCGGAGTTGGTCACCACCCACGAGCTGTCCCGCGGCAGGCTGGCCAGGAACTCCCGCGCGCCCGGTCGGAAGGCCACGGCGGACTTGCGGTAGTTGTACTTGTAGAGGATCCCGTCCAGCAGGCGCGAGCGGTCGGCCTCACTCTGGAAGGCGCCGAAGCGGTCCAGGATCTTGCGCGCCACCGGCATGATCCGCAGGTAGGGATCGACCGACGCCGGCGCGACGATGTGCCCCAGGAAGATCCAGCCGTAGCGGTCCTTGTCGGCCAGCATCTCCTCTTCGAAGCCTGCCGCCAGGGCCTGCACCTCGGCGAGATCGGCCCCGCACAGCGTCGCGAGGTCCTCCAGGTAGCCGACCTTGAAGGGGGCGCCTTCGGCCTCCGCGTCGGTGAGGGTTCCGTCGAAGTCCAGGATCAGCATCGCCTACGCCTCCAGGCCAGCAGCATCAGGGGGGTGAACGCCGCGCCCGAGGCCGCGTCGCAAGCGCAGACCTCCTCGGCCGGCGGATCGATGGGCCGCGCCACGTCCGGTGGGGGAGGGGGCGCTGTGGAGACCGTGCCGCGGAACTCCGTCGTGCTGGCCTGTCCGTCGAAGTTGAGCAGCCCGGGCGCCACCACCACCGTGTACTCGGTGTCGTCGGCCCAGTCCTGCCGGGGTCGGAGCAGCACCGTGTGGCTCATGTCGCCGTAGAAGTGGTCGACGTCCACGGGCGCATCCTGCCCGTCGGGGTCCAGCACCGAGATGCGGTCGAAGGTGTCGTCGTCGACGCCGCGGGCGAAGGTGAGGTGGATGCGGGCCTCCACGGTCGTGTGGTCCATCGGGTGGTCGAAGGAGCCTGCGGGCGGCTCCATGGTGATCACCGGAGCGTCGAAGGCCAGGTCCGCGTGGAGCCGCAGCCACAGGTCCTGCCAGTAGGCCGCCACGACGGGCGCCTGCCGGGGGGGCGAGCCGGGCACGGTGGCATCGTTCATCCGCTCCGCCGCCCAGGGGAACTCCGCGGTGAAGGTGGCCAGGCGCTCCTCGCTGGTGCGCGCCCACTCGGTGTAGGCGAGGGCCGTGTAGAGGAAGCCCTGGCCCGAGCGCAGGGTGTCCGCCGACACCGCGTAGCCCAGGTCGTCGCCGTAGATGGCGGCGAGCTCGTCGAAGGGCGCCCAGGAGGTGGGCTGGGGGATGCCGCCGACGTCCCGGGCGAAGGTCACGTCCGAGGCCGTGTCCAGGCTGGTGACCTCCTCGTCGTGGCCGGGATCGTAGGCCCGCGAGCGCTCGTAGAAGAGCGAGTCGAAGACCTCGTCGGACATGCCGTGGGACGCCAGGCCCAGCAGGAAGGCGACGTGCTCCTGGGCCTCCCGCCCGCTGTACTCGCCCGCGTAGCGGTCGCGAATCCAGGCCAGGTAGGCCTGCTGCAGGGGCTCCCAGTGGGCCATCTCGCCGTAGTCGTCGCCGACCGCGTAGCCCCCGTCGGGGAACATCGTGCCGTTGACCAGGATGTTGCGGAGCTCCGGGTCCGCCAGCAGGTCGGCGATGGGGCCCTCGGGCAGGTGCTGGATCGCCTCCAGGCTCACCCAGACGTGGGTGGTCTGCCCGCAGGCCAGGGCCGGAGCGGGCAGCAGCAGGGAGAGGGCGAGGAGGGCAGAACGCACGGCGCGCAGTCTACTCACACAGGGCCACCGCGCGCCGATCATCCCGCCGCTCCGGTCTGTCTGGGGGGGCTGCTACGCTCCGCGCCGACGATGAAGACCCTGATCCCCGCCCTGCTGCTGCTCTGCGTGCCCGCCGCCGCCTCGGCGTTGGAGCTCCGCCACGATCCCGCCGACGCGGGCTGCAGTGAGGACACCCCCCAGAACGACGCCGCCGCCCACAAGTGGACGGGGCAGCTGGGCGGGCCGAACACCCGGCGGGCCTGGCGGGCGCTCCTGGACGCGGGTCCTCACGGCTGCGATGCCGTGGCCGCCTGGCTTCAGCAGGGAGCTCCCGCCGCGCCGGACTCGGAGGTCGCGGGCGCGGTGCTGGGTCTGGCTCGATCGGGCAGCGCAGACAACGTATCGGTCGTGGTCCTCGCCCTCAGCCACCCCTCGGACGCGGTGACCGCCGCCGCGCTCTTTGGCCTTCGCTCCCGCCTCCCGGTGCTCCAACCGGACCACATCGACTGGCTCCTCGCCGCAGCCACCCGCACCTGGGTGACGGCCGAGGACGCGCCGGATCCGCGGACGTCGGCCCTGGGCCTGCTGCTGGGTCGCCACGCCGAGGGCCGCGTCCAATACGTGCAGGACGGCCCCGTCTCCGTGCCCGAGTGGGTGGAGACGAGGACCTGGTCCGCGCCCGACCTGCCCGATCTGCACCGCGAGGCTCTGGTCCGCTTGCTGGAGGCTGGAGATCCTGCCGCGGCTCGGGCCTTCGCGGAGCTCGCCCTGGCGATGGCCAACGAGGAGCACCCCGTCGCGTCCGCGCTGGGCCCGCTGCTGGTGCCGCTGCTCCAGCGCGTCGGCCCCGATCGTCCCACCGCGCAGTGGGCCGCCCAGGCTCTGGGGCGCACCCAGGCCGACGGGGTGGACGCCGCGGTGGAGGCGGCTCTCACCCAGCGCAACCCGCCCTACCTGGCGCCGCACCTGCTCAACGGCTTCGAGGACCGGATCAAGCAGGGTCCGGTCGATGCGGGGATGGCGGCGCGGCTGGAGCGGCTGCGCGGCGTGGTCGTGCCCCGGTCGGGTCGTCGCGCCGAGCGGCTGCGCAAGCGGGTGGAGCAAAAGCTCCGCTGATCAGGGGCTCGCCTGGAGGGTCAGCGCGAAGCGGACCAGCTCGGGGCCGCTGGGGCCCATGCCCAGGCCGTTGATGAACCACTGACCGATCGCGACGTAGTCGCCGGTCATCTGCTCGGTCGTCGGGCCGCCCTGGCTGATCACCGTCCAGAAGACGATCCAGTCAGTCCCGGGCACCGTGTTGCCGCCTCCCGCGTCCAGGTCGATCTCGTCGGTCCAGTAGTTGCCCGGGGCCTGGTCGATCATCATCAGGTGGGTGATGTCCGTGCCCGCGTCCGCCGAGTCGTCCACGACCTCCTGTAGCGTCGGCGTGCCGGAGTCGTTGAGGGCCAGGCCCATGGCGAGGGCGGTGTCCACGTCGATGACCGCCATGTGCT
>CALCXL010000138.1 GCA_937907595.1 uncultured Pseudomonadota bacterium | reverse complement strand
GTCGTCGTCGTCGGGTACGGGGGTCGGGGTCGGCGGCGGCAGGTTGCCGATGGAGAAGGCGGCGTGTCGGCGGGTGCGACCAGAGAGCCAGGACGTGGTGCTGCGGCGATGCTTCATTGGGGTTCCTCCCAGGTTTGGCGCTGGATGACGCCGGTGTGGTCCCGATGCAGGGTGAGCCTATCAGGGTCGGTACGACCCGAACCGGGTTCGGCGGTCAGCGGGGATCGCCCACCACCACGAAGCCAGCCCAGTACCAGGGGTGCACCCACGGGCCGTCGGACAGGGCGAGCCCCCGCTGCGCGTCGGCGAGGCTGTCTGCGACGAAGCTCCCGGAAGCCAGCGCCTCGTAGAAGCGCCCCATCAGGGCGCGGGTGGAGCCATCGTGCACATCCCACAGCGAGCCCACGACCGATTCGGCCCCGGCCGCCAGGAAGGATCGGGCCAGGCTGTTGACCAGGGCCTCGCCCGCCTGCTGGCTGCCCCGCGCGCTCCGGCACGCCGACAGCGTCACCAGCGGCAGATCCAGGCGCAGATCCAGGCGCAGATCCAGGATCGCCTCGGCGTCCAGCGCGTCGTTCCCTGCGAGCGCCAACCAGGACGGCTCGCCGCCGGCCTCCAGCTCGCCGTGGGTGGCGAAGTGCAGGACGTCGGCGCCGACCGCAGCGTCCAGCACGGAGCGCAGCCCTGCCTGCTCCCCCATCAGGACCGCCGGCTGCGAGAAGCGCGAGGCGGCCTCGGCCACCTCCAGGCGCGCCTGCGGCAGGTCCAACCCGGGATCCGCCACGCCCACGAAGCGCTCGATGCGGTCGTGCTCCTGGTCCAACAGCGCGTCGAGGATGTTCAGGGAGGGGGCGATGGATACGGTCGCCTGCTCCAGCAGGTAACGGTCGTCCCGCCGGAGCGCCGCGAAGGGCACGCGGTAGAGGTCGCCGTCGGGGACCACGACCAGGTGCCGCACGCCGCGGAGCCGCTCCTCGATGGGGCCGAGCGTGGCCGCGCGCAGGGCCCGGCTCGCCTGCTCGAAGCCGGGCAGAGCCGCCGGGTCGGAGACGCTGTGGGCCATCCGGGAGACGTAGTCATCGGCCAGGCGGGTGAGCTCCGCATCGTCCACGGCGAGCCGGTGCAGCTCCACGCGATCGTGCTCCACCCAGAACAGGTCCGTGCGGTCGGCGTCCGAGCGAAAGAGCGCCACCCCCATGTTGCGCGGCAGTCGCCTGCGCAGGGTGGCCACGCTCACCGTGCTGGCCCCCAGGGATCGCGCGCGCCGAAGGTCCGGGGAGTGGCTGGCCGTCGGCTCCCTGGGGGCCTGGACCGCGCGCACGCGCAGCCGCTCCAGCCAGGGGCGGTGCTGGTCTGCGTCGAGCCGCCGGACCCGCCTCAGGGCGCTTCGGGTGGGACCGGGGAGCCCGCCTCCGTCGACGTCGGCCCGGCCGCTGGGGTCCGGGGAGGCGCTGGGGTCGGCGATGGATCCGCCCAGGACGGCGCTCAGCAGCAGCCTGGAGCGGCTCTGCTCCACCAGATCGAGGGCTGCCTCGATGTCGGCCGGGCCTGTGGCCACCGCCAGGCGAGCCGTGGCTGCGCCATCGAAGACGCCGTCGAAGTCGAGGCGCCAGCGGCTCATGGCGACGGTGTCCAGGCGAAGGTCCTCCAGCACGACGGTCAGCAGCTGCGCGGCCTCGGCCCAGGCATCCGCCGCCAGATCGAGGGCTCCCAGGCCTTGGTGACCCCGGGCCTGCTGGTACCAGCCCTCCCAGGCCCTCGCCGACCCGCTCGCCTCCGCCATCAGCTGGTGCTCGCGGGCCACCAGGATGCCCCGCTCGAAGTCGCCCAGGTCGTTGAGGCACCCCGCCCACATGGCCCCGCTCAGCAGCTGCTGGTCGGCCAGCCCCAGATCGACGGCTTCCTCCCAGGCCCGCTCGACCAGGCGGCAGCTCTCCGCCAGCTCCCCCCGGGCCCCCGTGATGTCCGCCTCGATCCGGAGGAGCGCCGAGCCGAGCCTGAACAGTCCGTGGCTCTCGATCGCCCTTCGGGCCTCCTCCAGGGCTGCCTCGGCGCGCTGGTGCTCGCCCGTGGCGGCCAGCGCGCTCGCGAGCAGCAGCTGCCACTCCGCGGAGAGTCGCGGATCGTCCAGCGCCTCATCGGACAGGATGCGGCCGAGCTCGTCGGCGGCCACCTGCGGCTCGCCCAGTCGGAGGACGTACTCGGCGATGAAGCCACGGCAGTGCAGGTACCAGGTCCGGTCCCCGCCGCCCGGGTCGATGTCCCCGTGTTCCTCAAACAGGTCGATCGCCTCGAGGACGTCGGCCAGGGCCGGGCCGAACTCGCCGCGCTCCCGCAGCACGGCGCCTCGCAGGTAGAGCTCGAAGGCCACCAGGAGCGGGCGGTCCAGCGCGCGGTGCAGGTTGATGGCCTCGCTCAGCCAATCGACGGCCAGGTCGCTGCGCCCGGCCTCGTTCCTTGCGATGGCCAGGTTGGCGAGGATGCGCCCCGAGGAGTTGAGGCGACCGCTGCTCTGGTAGTCCTCCAGAGAGAGGTTCCACCAGTGCTCGGCCTCCGTCGGCGCTCCGATCTCCCGGTTCAGGCTGCCCAGACGCGCTTCGATGGACGCACGCAGGAAGACGCGTTCCGTCTGGTCCTCATCGGCCAATCGATCGGCGAGGGCCAGGAATCGCTCGAGCGCCACCAGCGGCGACCCCGCGGCCCACACCGCGTCTGCGGCGTCGCGCTCCGCCTTCACCTGATCGAAGACCGCGTCGCGGGGTGCCGCGTCCACGGATCTCGGGGCAACGGCGATCAAGGCCGCGATCAGCAGCCCCAGGAGGGCTCGTGTGGCAGCGGGGACGGGGGTGGTCAAGCAGTTCCTCCAGTCCTACAAACGACAGATCGGCCCGGCATTACAAAGCCATCTCGCACCCGGCGGCGTGGCGACGAGCGGGCGAGTCGTGCTAATCCGTCGGGCGGGGTTGAATTGGAGGTCGGATGACTCGTGCGGGCTTGCGCGGGGGGTTTACGTTGATCGAGATGATGATCACGGTGGCCATCGTGGGCATCCTCGCGTCGATCGCGATCCCCCAATACGAGATGTTCCTCCTCCGCAGCAAGCGGTCGGAGCTGCCCCTGAACATCGACGGCATCCGCAGCGTGGAGGTGGGCTACCACGCTGAGTGGGGCTTCTACACCGCGACGCCCCTGACCCCTCCCGGCATCCCGGGCCGGCAGCGCGTGGCCTGGCCCAGCGTCTCGCAGACCGACGCCTGGACCCTCTTGGGCTGGTCGCCGGATGGGCGCGTGTTCGGGCAGTACGGCGTGGAGGCCAACAACCTGCAGGGCCACGATGCGGAGTTCGAGATCAGCGGATACAGCGATCTGGACGGCGACGGCAACCTGGCACACTACCTATCCAACCCCGCCCTCAAGCCCTTCATGACCACGGGCAACACCGTCTACTGAGCCCGGTGAGGCACCGGCTGACCGCGGAGGGCCGCCAGCGCCGAGTCGGTGGCCATCGTCGCCATGCGCAGCCGCGTGGCCTCCGTCGCCGAGCCCAGATGAGGCAGGAGCACCACGTCGTCGCGGCCCAGCAGACCGGGGTGCACCGCTGGCTCCGCCTCGAACACGTCCAGCCCTGCGGCGCGCAGGGGGCCCTCTGCCAGCGCGTCCACGAGCGCCGCCTCATCCACCAGGGCCCCCCGCGCGGTGTTGATGAGGATCGCGCCCGGCTTCATGGCGAACAGGCGATCGCGATCGAGCAGGCCGTGCGTCTGGGGCCCCAGCGGGAGGTGAAGGGAGACGACGTCCGACGTGGCCAGGAGCGTCTCCAGGTCGCAGCGGGTGGCGCCCAGCTCCCGCTCCAGCTCCGGCGGCGCGGCGTGGCGCTGGCAGTACTGCACGCGCATGCCGAAGGGGAGCGCGCGACGGGCCACCGCCGTGCCGATCCGGCCCAGCCCCACGATGCCCAGGGTGGCGTCGCGCAGCTCCAGCCCGCACAGCAGGTCCAGGGACCAGCGGGTCCAGCGGCCCGCGCGCACGTAGCGATCGCCTTCGACCACCCGCCGCGCCGCCGCCAGCAGGAGCGCGAAACAGAGGTCGGCGGTGGCGTCGGTCAGCACCCCCGGCGTGTGGGAGACCGCCACGCCCAGGCGCCGCGCTGCGTGCAGGTCGATGTTGTCCAGACCGACGGCGACCTGGGCCACGAGCTCCAGGCGAGGCGCAGCCGCCTCAAGGACGCGCTCGGTGATCGGCTCGGTCAGCTGGATGAGGGCGACGTCGTGCCCTGGCAGCGATTCGAGGAGCTCCTGCTCGCCGCGCGGCGCCTCCCCGGGAAGGAGGGTGACCTCCGCCTCGGCGCGCAACCGGTCCAGGCATGGGGCAGGGAGCGGGCGGGAGACGAGGACCCGCTTCACGGATCGAAGCGAAGCTCGGCGCGCACGTCCTGGTCCGCGTAGGCGGCCTCCAGCGCCTCCAGAGCGGCGTCCACGTCGGCTTCGGACGCCGGCGGGGGCGTGGGTCGGAGCACCAGGTAGAGGTCGCCCTGACGCGTGCCCCGTCCCCCGGGCGGCAGGCCCCGGCCCTTCAGCCGCATGCGCGTGCCCGCGGGTGCGTGGGCGGGGATGCGCACCTTGACCGCCCCGGTGGGGGTGGGGACCTCGATGGTCCCGCCGCGCAGAGACTCCACGAAGGTGATGGGCAGGTCCATCTCCAGGTCGTCCCGGTCCACGCGCACCAGGGGATGATCGCCCACCTGGACCTCGAGGAACAGGTCGCCGGCCGGTCCGCCGTCCTGCCCGGGCTGCCCCTTGCCGGCCACCTTCAAGCGCTGGCCGCTCCGCGCTCCCTTCGGGATGCGCACCTTGACGGTGGCGCTCCCGCCCAGACGGAACGTGCGTTCGCTGCCGTTGAGCGTCTCGTGCAGGGAGATGGTCAGCGTGGCGTTGCGGTCCCCGCCCCGCCGGGGTCCCCGCGCGAAGCCTCCGCCGCGCCGCCCTCCGCCGCCGCCGAACATGCTGAGGATGTCGTCCATGTCGAGGCCGCCGCCGCCGCCGCCGCCCCCGAACCCCTCGAAGCGCTGCTTGTAGGCGCGCGCCTGGTTGGCGTCGAAGCCCGGTCGAAAGGCGTCGTGGCCGAACTCGTCGAACAGCTTGCGCTTCTCGACGTCGCCGACCATTCCGTAGGCGGCGTTGACGGTCTTGAGCTTCTCCGGATCCCCGCCGGTGTCCGGGTGAAGCTCCCGAGCGAGGGCCCGGTACTTCTTCTTGATCTCGTCCTGGGGCGCCGCTCGGGACACGCCCAGGGTCGAATAGGGATCGGGGTTCGAGCTCATGGGATCAACCTGGGGGCGATTGCGTCGGGGTCAAGACAGAACGGCGACGACCCCACCCCAGCAGCGCCGGGACGGGGCCGTCGATCGTTCGTGAGATCAGCCTCGCAGGCGATCGACGGCGGCGAGGCGGCCCAGCGCGATGGCCTGGCGGGCCGTCGCGGTGTTGTACGCGTCTTCACCCGGGCTCGCGTCCATCAGCGCGCTCTCCGCCTCGGTGATGTCCCGGCGCGCCTGGTCCGCGTCGACCTTCGAGGCTTCGGTCGCCTCGGAGACCACCAGCGAGACCTTGTCCGCGGACACCTGCGCAAAGCCCGCGCCCACCGCCCAGAGCGAGCGGCCCTCGGCCGACTCGATCAGCAGAGCGCCCGGGGTGACAGCCGTGATGAAGGCCACGTGCCCCGGAAGCACCCCGAAGTCCCCGGTGAAGCCGGGCGCGGTGAAGGTGCTGACCTCCCCATCGAAGACCTTCTGCTTGGGGGTGAGCACGGTGAGCTTGAAGTTGTCGGCCATGGACTCAGTCTTCCTTTGCGATCTCGATCGCGCGGGCCTTGGCCTCCTCGATCGTGCCGACCATGTAGAAGGCCTGCTCGGGCAGGTCGTCGTGGTCGCCGCGGAGGATCTCCGAGAAGCCCTTGATGGTGTCCGCGCGGGACACGTAGGTGCCCGGCGTGCCCGTGAACTGCTCGGCGACGTGGAAGGGCTGGCTGAGGAACTTCTGGATCTTGCGCGCGCGCTCGACCGTCTTCTTGTCCGCGTCCGACAGCTCGTCCATGCCCAGGATGGCGATGATGTCCTGCAGCTCCTTGTAGCGCTGCAGCATCTCCTGCGTGTTTCGCGCGGTGCTGTAGTGCTCGTCACCGACCACCTCAGGCTCGAGGATGCGCGACGTCGAGTCGAGCGGGTCCACGGCCGGGTAGATGCCCAGGGACGCGATCTGGCGCGAGAGCACCGTGGTGGCGTCCAGGTGGGAGAAGGTTGTGGCCGGCGCGGGGTCGGTCAGGTCGTCGGCGGGCACGTAGATGGCCTGCACGGAGGTGATGGAGCC
>CALCXL010000137.1 GCA_937907595.1 uncultured Pseudomonadota bacterium | reverse complement strand
GGGCAGGTCTCGGCGTCGCCCCAGGCGCCCTGCTCGCAGTACTGGATGGTGCGCTCGTCGACGCACTGCGCCTCGCCCTCCTCGCAGGCGCCCTCGGTGGGCTCGCCGGTGTAGCCCGTGCCGCCTTCGCAGCCCATCGCCGTCAGGAGCACCAGGAGGAGGAGCTCACGCATCGCGGGGCTTCTTGATGGCGTCGGGGGCCGCGCTGTCGCCGCCGTCCTTGGCCCAGCCCGCTGATCCGTCCCGGCGGTAGACCGTCATGCCCTTGTCGCGGAGTGTGTCCAGGTCCCGCTCCCGGAGCTCCCCGCCGAGCTTGCGCAGCCCCTTCTGGCGCATGGCCTCGCGGTGGACCTCACCGAAGGAGGGCATCGGCCCCGCCGGCCCCTTGCGCGACGTGACGATCTGGGGCGCCGCCAACACCGGGCGGAGCTGCCCCTTGCCGAAGGCGCCGGGCCCCTCGCGGCGGCAGTCCAGGCCGCAAGTCCCCGGGGGCTTGCCCACGGCGTGCAGCCGCTCGATGCGGGCGCCGCAGTCTTCGCAGACGAATTCGTTCAAAGGCATGCCGAGAATCTAAACCAACGCGGGCTGAAGCAGGGCGATGAGGTCGTCCTCGCTGAGGGTTCCGGGGCCGTCGCCGCCCTCCAGCACCGCGTCGGCCAGGGCCTTCTTGCGCTCCTGGAGCGAGAGGATCTCCTCCTCCACGGTGCCTTCGGCCACCAGCTTCCACACGAAGACGGGATTCTCCTGGCCGATGCGGTGGGCGCGGTCGGTGGCCTGCTGCTCGGCCGCGGGGTTCCACCAGGGGTCCAGGTGCACGACGTGGTCGGCGGCGGTGAGGTTGAGGCCCGTGCCGCCGGCCTTGAGGGAGATGAGGAAGATGGGCGGTCCGTCGTCGGCCTGGAAGCGGGCCACGACGCCCTCCCGATCCCGGGTGCTGCCGTCCAGCCGCACCCACGCCAGGCCGGCCCGCCGCAGCCGGATCTCCACCCGATCCAGCAGGCTGGTCCACTGGCTGAAGACCAGGACCCGGTGGCCCTCGTCCACCACCTCCTCGAGCAGACCGTCGAGCAGGTCCAGCTTGCCCGACGCGCTCTCGGGGTCCCCGCCCGGCAGCAGCGCGGCGTCGCAGCAGGCCTGACGCAGCCGGGTCAGGGCGGCCAGGATCTGCATGCGTCGAGCGCCGGGCTGGGCGCCGGTGGAGGCCTCCAGGGCCCCCTTGCGAACCGACTCGTAGGCTGCCCGCTGGGCCGGGGAGAGGCCGCAGCGCAGCACCGACTCCGTGCGCGGGGGCAGGTCCGTGGCGACGTCCCCCTTGAGCCGCCGCAGGACGAAGGGCTTCACGCGGCCCCGGATCGCCGCCAGCGCGCGCGGATCCCCGGCGCTGGCCGGGCGCGCCAGCCGCTCCTCGAAGCGCTTGCGCGGGCCAAAGAAGCCCGGGTTGACGCACTCCATGAGCGACCAGAGCTCGCTGAGGTGGTTCTCGATGGGCGTGCCCGTCAGCCCCACGGTCCAGCCGGCCTGCAGGCGTCGGGCGGCCTTCGCGGTCAGCGAGTCGGGGTTCTTGAGGGCCTGCGCCTCGTCCAGCACCGCCGACGCGAAGCCCACCGCCCGCAGGCGGTCGATGTCGTTGCGCAGGGTGCCCCAGGTGGTGACGACCAGGTCCAGCTCGCCCGCCGCCAGCTGCTCGTAGGTCCGCTCCCGGTTCCCGTGCAGCACCGCGGCCCGAAGCTCCGGGGTGAAGCGCGCGGCCTCGTTGATCCAGTTCCGCAGGACCGAGCGCGGCGCCACCACCAGCGCCGGCCCCTCCCCCTTGCGCGACAGGAGGGCAGCCAGGGACTGCACGGTCTTGCCCAGGCCCATGTCGTCGGCCAGCACGCCGCCCAGGCCCTGCTCCGCCAGGAAGCGCAGCCAGTCCAGCCCCTGCTGCTGGTAGGGGCGGAGGACGGCCATCAACCCCGACGGCGGTGTGGTGGCGGGAACGTCGCCCTCGGCGCGCAGGGCGTCGACCAGGGACGTCAGATCCGGCGGCGCCGGCGTGCCCATCGCCTGCAGCAGATCGGCGGCCAGGGGGGCCAGGTGCCGGCCTGCGCTGCCCTCCGCCTCCACAGCCAGGGCGACGCTCTGGTGGTGCTCCTGCAGCCACTCCATGGGCAGGTCCGCGAAGCCGCCGCCTCCCAGCGCCACCGCGCCCTCCCCCCGGTAGAAGGCGTCCAGCACCCGCCCGGCGCCCACCAGCGCCCCGTCGTCGTTGCGAAAGCCCACCTGCAGCCCGCCGCTCCGCCAGGCCACAGACGGGACCAGCGGGGGCCGCGGCGCGTAGGCCTCTGCAGCGCCTCGACCCACCACGGTGCCCGTGAACCGGGGCAGCGTGGAGCGGACGAAGCGCGCGGCGTCGGGGCCGTCCAGGCGGTGACGCTGGCCCGATCGCAGGCCGATCTCCTGCTGCAGCCGGCCCAGCAGCAGCTGCTCCCGCTTGCGATCCCGGGCCGGTAGCGCGCGCACCCCGCCCAGGGGCAGCAGCTCGCCGTCGCGGACCTCCGCCACGGGCGGGTCGCCGTAGACCAGGCGGGGCGTGACCTCCAGCAGGCCGGGGCGCTCCTCCAGGAGCAGGAGCAGCTCCAGGCCGCCGTGCTTCGCCTCGGGCACGCCGTCGCGGCGCACCACGGTGATGGCCTTCTCCAGGGCGGGCAGCCACTCGGCGGTCAGGTTGGGCAGCTCGTGCGCCGCGAAGATCAGCGGGTGCCGCAGCTGGTGCAGCTGCACGCGGTCCAGCCGGCCGGTGCCGCGGGGACGGAGGCCGCCTTCGCTGGCCAGGAGCGGCGGATCGCCCTCGAACGCGCAGACGACCTCCGGCGGGTCGACGAGGGAGAGCCGGTAGCCCCGGCCCAGGGGCTCCACCAGCGCGATCTGATCGAGGGGGACGCGCGACGCCTCCAGCTTGCGCCCGTCCAGGCGCACCTCATCCGCGGTGACGAGCGCGGCGAGCAGGACCCCGTACTGCGCCGGCGGCACCTGGCCGCCCAGCCAGCCCCGCGCGAGGCGCTCCAGGTGCATGACCGTGTGGTCCAGATCCAGGCCGGGCGCTCCCCCGGCGAGGGGCCGCTCGACCCCGTCCTCCCGGGCCAGGGCGGTCGCGGTGAGCCTCCCGTTTACGTGCTTCAGTTCGAAGACCAGGGCCGGGGGGTCCGCCGCCCTGCCCACATCCCCCGCCGCGAGCGCGCAGAGGGCGGCCCAGGCGTGAGCGCAGCCGTCGGCCGGAGCGTCGCAGTCGCACTCCCACTCGGCCTCGTCGGGCCAGAGCCAGACCTCGTTGCGGCCGCTGGCCTCCACCACGAGCTTGACGCCGGTGTCGTCCCGCTCGTCCAGACCCACGCGATCGGTGGCCGCCCAGCGCTCGCCGGCCTGCCGCGCGGGGGGGGGCGTGACGGCCCGCAGGGCCTTCTTCAGGGGGTCCAGGTTCACGACGCCGGAGGAG
>CALCXL010000136.1 GCA_937907595.1 uncultured Pseudomonadota bacterium | reverse complement strand
GGTGTGCCTCCAGGCGTCCGGGCCGTAGCCCCCGGCCAGGGTCCACACCAGGGGGAGGTCGCCCACCGCCGCCACCACCCGGCGGTCCCGGGCGGCGATCCCGTCGGCGCTGATGTGCCAGTTGCCCAGCTGGTCCTCGTCGGCGATGTCCGTGCCTGCGACGTAGTAGACGAAGTCGGGCCGCGCCTCCGCCATGACCTCGGGCAGCAGCGCGTCCAGGGTCGCCAGGTAGGCGGTGTCGCGCACGCCGTCGCCCAGGGCCACCGCCCGGTCCGCGATGGCGGGGGGCATGTCCCAGTCGTGGGCGTGCACGGAGAAGGTGAACACCGACGGGTCGTCGGCGAAGATGGCGCGGGTGCCGTTGCCGGGGTGCAGGTCCAGGTCGATCACCAGGACCCGCCCGGCGTAGCCCTCGGCGCGCAGCGCGCGGATGGCGACCGCCACGTCGTTGAAGAGGCAGAAGCCCTCGCCGCTGTCTGCGTGGGCGTGGTGCATGCCGCCGCCCAGGGTCACTGCCGGCCTGCCCGTACTCCGGGCCCGACGCGCCGCCGCCAACGTGCCGCCCGCCATGCGCCGCTGCCAGGCCAGGATGTCGGCGTCGGGCACCTGATCCAGCAGGCCGGGCAGGATTCGCTCCAACGTGTCCGCCTGCTGGAGTGACTCCAGGTAGTCGGCGGTGTGCACCCGCAACATCGCCCGCAGCGGCGCGGGCTCGGGCTCGATCACCTGCCGCGCCGCGACCAGCCCTTCGCGACCCAGCAGGCGCAGGATGCGCTCGGCGCGCCGCCCGTCCATGAGTTCGTGAGTGGGCGCCCCGTACTGGGGGTGGAACACCAGGTCGGCGCGGGGGCGGCGCAGGCGCAGGGTGGCCCGGTTCCAGGCCCGACGCAGGGAGGACTCAGTCAGCTTGGCGATCCGAGCGCTTCCCGCCGCGCTTGAGCAGCCCCATCTTCTCCATCCGGTACCGCAGGGCAAAGCGCCCGATGCCAAGCAGCCGCGCCGCCTCGCTCTGGTTCCCGTTCCCGCGCTCCAGGGCCTGCAGCACCAGGTCCCGCTCCAGGGCCGCAAGGTCGATGCCGCCCTCGGGGAGCTGGAAGCGCCCGCCGACGTTGGGCCGTTCGCCGCCGCTGGCCGATCCCACCTCCGCCGGGAGGTCCGACGGAGTCAGGCGGCTCCCCCGCGCCAGGATGACGGCGCGCTCCAGCACGTTGCGCAGCTCACGCACGTTGCCGGGCCACTCGTAGGCGTCCAGGCGCTCGACCGCGCTGTCGTCGATGCCGTCCAGGTCCCGTCCCAGGTCCCGGGCCAGGCGCTTGACGAAGTGGTGGACCAGCATGGGCACGTCGCCGGTGCGGTCCCGCAGGGGGGGGACCTCCACCGGGATGACGTTGAGGCGATAGAAGAGGTCCTTGCGGAAGCGCCCTTCCTCGACCTCCTTTGCCAGATCGCGGTTGGTGGCCGCGATGATCCGGGCCTTGAGCTCCACGTCGACGGTCCCGCCCACCCGCTTGAAGCGCCGGTTCTCCAGGGCCCGCAGCAGCTTGCTCTGCGTTCCGAGGGACAGCTCGCCGACCTCGTCCAGGAAGATCGTGCCGCGGCTGGCCACCTCGAACAGGCCCAGCTTGCGGTTCTTGGCGTCGGTGAAGGCTCCGCGCTCGTGGCCGAAGAGCTCGCTCTGGATGAGCTCGTCGCTCAGGCCGGTGCAGTCGATCTCCAGGAAGGGCTCCGCCGCCCGGCGGCTGCGGCGGTGGATGGCGCGCGCGACCAGATCCTTGCCCGTGCCGCTCTCACCCAGGATGAGAACCGTGGGCGCGTCCGCGTCTTCCAGGCGGCGAAGCAGCTCGAAGACCCGGTGCATGGCGGGGCTGTCGCCGACGATCTCCTCGTAGCCCTGCGCGCTGGAGCGATCGCGCAGGACCCGCAGCTCCCGGGAGCGCGACGCGTCCTGGAGCGCGCGCTCCACGGTGAGCATCATCTCTTCCAGGTCGAAGGGCTTGGGGTGGTAGGCCGTGGCGCCCATGCGCGTGACCTCCACCGCTGTCTGCACGTTGCCGTGCCCGGTGATCATCACGATGGGCACGTCGGGATCCGCGGCCCGGAACTCGGCCAGCAGCTCCTTGCCGCTGCCGTCGGGCAGGCGGATGTCCAGGATCATCAGCTCGGGATCGTGGCGGGTCACGGCCTGCCGGGCTTCGGCGAGCGTGCCCACCGCGATGGCCTCGTAGCCCCGGCCGCCCAGTTCTTCGGCCAGGGACCAGCGGATGAGCTCCTCGTCGTCGCAAACCAGGACCTTGGCGCCGGTCGCCGCTTCGAAGCGACCCGATGAGGCCGACGGGGTGAAGGACGGCAGGTGGGACGCAGTCATGGGGCGGTCTCCTCGCTCTCGTTCGGTCGCGTCGGCAGGCGGATGAGGAAGTGGGCGCCGGGGCCGCGGTTCTCAAGATCCACCTGGCCGCCGTGCGCCTCCACCACCTTGCGCACGTTGGCCAGCCCCAGGCCGGAGCCCTGCGCGCGGGTGGTGAAGAAGGGGTCAAAGATCTGCCGCGCGAAGGCCTCGGGCACGCCGGGCCCGTCGTCGGCCACGCGCAGCTCCACGCCCTCGGTCTCAACCACGCAGCTCAGGGTCACCGTACCGCGGCCGGGCAGCGCGTTGACGGCGTTGTTGCCCAGGTCGACCAGCGCCATCTGCAGGGACACCGGGTCCACCCGGATCCTGAGGGTGGGATCGGGGATGCGCACGTCGACGCTGATGCCCGAGGGCGCTCGCTCGCGGATGCGGTCGGCGGCGGACATGAGCACCATGCGCGCCGGGATCGTCTTGAGGCGCAGGTTCAGGGGCCGGGCGAAGGCCAGCAGGTCCGTCATGACCTCCGAGGCGCGGGCCGTGCGCTCGCGGATGCGGGTCAGCACCGTGGCCGCTGCCGAGCCTTCGGGGATGCGCCCCTGCAGGACCTCCAGGGAGCTGCCCACGCCCGCCAGGGTGTTCCGCATCTCGTGGGCGACGCCGGCGGCCGTGGCGCCGAGCATGCGCAGCGCCTCCGCCTGGGGATCGTCCGGGCCGGCGGTGCCGAACAGCAGGGTGACCGATTGGTCGCAGCAGTCCGCCGGCGTGGCCAGGACCGAGAACTCCTGAAGCCCCCCGCCGCGTCGCCTCACCGGCAGGGTCTTGCGGGTAGAGCGCCCCGTGAGCCGCGCTTCGGCCACCAGCGCCCGCAGAGCCTGTCCGGCGGAGGGCGCTTCCAGCAGATCCAGGGACGCGCCCTCCAGTTCGGTGTCCCGGTGTCCCAGCAGCTCGCGCAGCCCGCGGTTCCACAGGGAGACCGACGGGGGCTCGCCGGCCACCACCAGCAGGGGCGCGGGTGTGCGTTGGAACACGACGTTGAGGAGGGTGGCCCGCTCCGCCCGCATGCGTCGCTCCCGGGTCCGCTCTACGGCGTCGGCCACCAGGCTGGGCCGCAGGGAGAACAGCACCGCCAGGTCCTGGTCCAGGGTGTGCAGGTCGGCGCTGATCTCGTCCCGATCCACCGCGTTCGACAGGATCAGGGCCGCGTCGTAGGGGTGCTCGGCCACGGCCTCGCGGATCAGGTCCTCGTCCGCGAACCGGTCGAAGGAGGCCAGGTTGCGGAGCACGGACAGATCGTCCTTGGGGCGGGCGAGCACCGCCAACCGGCTGCGCTCGGGGAGGAGCGCGCAGGGGTCGGTCAGGCCGAGGAGCCCCAGGAGCTCCGCGGGATCGAACGGCTTGTGCAGGACGGGGACCGAGTCCAGGCGGGCGAGGGCGTCCAGGCCCTCGCTGCGCTCGTAGCCGGTGACCGCCACCAGCCGGCCGGCTCGTCCGTTCGCTTGCAGGTGCTGCAAGACCTCCACGCCCGAGCGCCGGGGCATCTTGAGGTCGATCACGGCCGCGTCGAAGTCCTGCTCCTCCGCCGCCGTCAGGGCGTCCGCGCCGTTGCCCACGACCACGGTGTTGGCGCCGCGGTCCTGGAGCAGGTTCGCCAGGCTCTGGGCAAGATCCTCGTTGTCGTCGGCGATGAGGACGCGCACGGAGCCTCAGGCCCCAAAGACGATGGTCACTGCGGTGCCCTCGCCGTGGGTGCTCGCGATGGCCAGCTTGGCGTTGTTCGCGCGGGCCAGGTGCTGGCTCAGCGACAAGCCCAGGCCCACGCCCTCGGGCTTGGTCGAGTAGAGCGGCTCGAAGACGCGCAGCAGATCCCGCTCGTGGATCCCGTCGCCGTCGTCCGTGATCACCACGGCGACCCGGCCCGCCACCATGCGCGACGTGATCCGCACCCCGCCGTCGTCCCCGCAGGCGTCGAAGGCGTTGGCCAGCAGGTTCACGATCACCTGCTCCAGCTGTGCGCTGTCCACGTTCACCGCGGGAAGGTCGGGGTCGAGGTCCAGCGTCAGCTGGATGCTGGGGGGGATCGTCACCCGACCCACCGCGGACTTGACCAGGTCGTGCACGCTCACGTTGCGGCGGCTCGGGTTGCGCAGCCGCGCGAAGGACAGCAGATCGGTGATGATCTCCGTGGCCCGGTCCACGTTGGTGTCGATGCGCTCCAGCAGCCCGCGGGCCCGTGCATCGGCGCGCACTGATCGTCGCTCCCGCAGGGCGAAGGCCGACGTGCGCACCGCGGCCAGGGGGTTCTTCAGTTCGTGGTGGATGCCGGCGGCGAGCTCGCCCAGCGTGGCCAGGCGCTCCTGCCGCTGCATGCGCGCCAGCAGGTCGTCGCGGTAGGTGGCGAGCATCATCGCCAGCTCGATGTCCAGGACCTTGTTGGTCGCGTGCACCGCCTTGAGGATGCGCGCCGGGTCATCGAGGTGCACGCGGGAGCAGAGCTCCATGAACCAGCCCCGGATGACGTTCATGGACGTCAACATGTAGCGCTGGGGCATCTGGTTCTGGACGTGGGCGCGGCCGATGGCCAGGCGGCGCTCGGCGTACTCCCGGTCGTAGGGGCCCTCGAGGAGCGTCAGCACCCACGAGGCCATCGTGCGGCGCAGGCGAGGTCGCTGCTTCTCGGGGTCCTTGAAGACCTCCCGAGCTCCCTGGTGCTGGTCGATGGTGCCGTAGAAGCGCCCCAGGAGCGTGTCCAGATCCTTGGCTGCCGGCCCCTGAAGCGCCGCCAGCTCCGACTCGTCCTCGGGGCCGAATCCGACGTAGCTCTTCAGCTCCTCGATGTCGAGCGCGTGACTCTCCACGTCACTGTCGCCTTTCGAAGGTCTCAGACCCCCGCTGATGTCGGCTTGTGGCATTCCCCACAGTTTGCCACGGTCCACGTTCGATTCCCCGATCCTTCGCTCAGTGGTCCATCCCGTCGGCGGCGTCCTGCAGCGCGTGTCGGTCCCGGATCAGGATCTGCTCGCGGGACGTCTCGACCGTTCCGGCCTTCTCCCACTTGCGCATCAGCCGGATCGCCGTCTCCACCGTGGTGCCCGCCGCGTCGGCGAGGTCCTGCCGGGTGAGCCGCATGGGGATGACCCCCGTGCGCTTGTCGCCGTGGCGCTCGAGCAGGTGCAGCAACAAGCCGCCCAGGCGCGAAGGCACCGACGGCGCGCGGGTTCCGGCGACCTGGCTCAGCAGGCTGCGGTACTGACGACCGATGGCCTCCGACCACGCCAGCGCGCTCTTCGGGTCCGAGCTGATGCAGTGGCGGATGGGGGTGACGGGCAGCTGCGCGACCTTGCTGTCTTCGAGCGCGATCATCGAGAAGCTGGCCGACGAGTCGCCGAGGGTCTCCAGCCAGCAGGGGGTGTCCCCGGGGCCCACGATGTCGACCACCACCTCCCGGCCGCCCTCGGTGTTCTTCATGAGCTTGAAGTGCCCCTCGATGATCAGCGGCAGGTGCTTGAGCCGGTCGCCCTGCCAGAACACCGGCGTGTTGCGCGCGAAACGACGCACCACCGCGCGGTCCTCCACGGCCATGCGGACGCGTTCTGGGAGGGCCCGGGTGAAGGAGAAGCGCAGGAGCAGCGAGTCGTCGGCGCTGGGGTCGTGGGACGCGCGGGAGTCGGTGAGGGCGATGGCCATGTGAGCGGTCTCCGGGGAAGGGCTGGAGTTCGTGGGGGTCAGCGGAGCTGGCGGTGGATTTCGAGGGCGCCGAAGCGCTCCAGGATGACCTCGGCCTGGGGCGCCAGGCGGCTCTCCGTGATGGCGAGGGTCATGAGCATGCGGCCGGGGCGGAGGTTGCGGGCCGCGCGGCCCAGACCGGGGTCCGGCGCGCCGATGCCGCCGAGCGCGGAGGCGAGCCCGCCCAGGGCACCGAAGCCCAGGAAGCCGAGCAGGGCGCCGGTGTCCGTGGGGATTCCTCCGACGCCCATGTTGCCCAGCGTGGCGCCCACGATGGCGCCCGCGCCGGCCAGCACGGTCATGCCCAGCAGGGTGTAGGGGATGATCGCCGAGCGGTGGAAGTCCGGGGTGTGCTCCAGCGCGTCGTAGGAGCAGACATGCTCGAAGGTCGCGTCGGCGAGGCCCTTGGCAGTCAACTCGTCGAAGGCGGCGTGCGCCTGGGAGTCGAGGTCCTTCGGGAAGAGGACATGCAGAAGCATCTTCATGGTCGGGCTCCGGGAGGCGGCGGTCTAGAGGCTCGAGCGCGCTGCGCGCAGCACGTCGACGTAGCTGATGATGCCCACGAGGGTCTCGCTGCCGGCTTCGACCACGGGGACCGCGCCGATCTTCCACTCGACCATCAAGTCGATGACGGAGGGGACTTCGTCCTCGGGGGTGACGGAGATGGGATCGGGCTGCATGGCCGCGGTGACGGGCTGCGAGCGCTTCTCGATGGCCTCGAGGTTCGGGACGCCGGACTGGCTCTCCCAGGGCATGTAGCTGCGCAGGTCCCGGTCGCTGAGGATGCCGACGAGATCGCCGCGGCCGTTGACGACCGGAACGTGGCGCATGTCGTACTCACGCATCAGCTGCTCGGCCTCGCGGAGGGTCCGGTTTTCCGGGATGCGGACCGGGTCGTCGGTCATGAGGTCGCGTACAAGCATCGTCGGCTCTCCGAGGGGGTGGCGCGATCGCCGCCCACCGGCACCGTTCGCAAGGGTTGGGCCAAGTCTGCGATCGCGGCCCCTGGCTGCCGACTTCGGCCATTCCAGGGGGGATCGCTCCGACGGGCGCCCATGACCTGTGGCGGATAGCACAGGCTGATCGTCGTCATATGTGGCCCGGGGCACAGGGGCCGGAGCCGCGCGGGGCGCGGGGGACTGCAGCGCCTCGTTCGCGGCGAACGGTACGGCTCTTGCTCCCACTTCCCATCGAAAGGAGCTGCCATGAACGCCAGCTTTCCCCCCCGTCGGATCCTCGTTCCCCACGACTTCTCCGACCAGTCGCGCAAGGCGCTGACCTACGCGGTGCAGATGGCCCTGGAGGTGTCGGCGTCGGTGGTCGTTCTGCACGTCGGGCCGCCCATTCCGACCTTCGCCTACCCGCTGCCTGAGGCCACAGCCCTGCAGACGGCTCAGTGGACGGAGACCCTGCGCGAGCGCCAGGAGTCTGCGCGGCTGGCGCTGCAGGAGGAGATCCAGCCCTGGGTCGATCGGGTCGAGTTTGCGACCCAGTTCGAGGAGGGCGAAGCCACCGACGCCATCGTCCGTGTGCTCCAGGAGACGGGGTGCGATCTGATCGTCATGGGATCCCATGGTTGGACGGGGTTGCGCCGTGCGATCATCGGTTCGGTGGCGGAGAAGACGGCGCGGCGGGCGCAGGCGCCGGTCCTGATCGTGCATTGATCGCAGCGGGCGCGTCGCGCCCGAGGAAGGTTGGGGCGTGACGGAGGCCTCCTCGCGCGCGGTCGGGCGCGCGGCCTGGATCGCCCTGGTGGCGGCGGTGCTGGTCCTGGGAGCCAAGCTGTTGGCCTGGCGGATCACGGGCTCTGTGACCCTGTTGGCGGACGGGCTCGAGACCGTGGTCAACGTGGCCGGGGCCGTGGCCGCGCTCATCGCCGTCACCCTGGCGTCCCGGCCGGCGGACGAGGGCCACGCCTTCGGCCACGGCAAGGCCGAGTACCTCTCCGCTGGCTTCGAGGGCGCCCTGATCCTGCTGGCGGGGGGCGCGATCATGGTGAGCGCGGGGATCCGTCTGCTCTCCCCCCAGGCCCTGGAGGCGCTGCCCCTGGGCCTGGCCTTGACCGCTGGGGCCACCCTGGTCAACGGGACGCTGTCGGCGTGGCTGCTGCGGGTGGGGCGTCGGGAACGCTCGCCCGCCCTGGTCGCCGACAGCCGGCACCTGCGGGCGGACGTGGTCACGTCGGTGGGCGGTCTGATCGGCCTGGGGCTGGCCGGGCTCACGGGGTGGTGGCTGCTCGATCCGCTCCTGGCGCTCCTGGTGGGCCTGCATGTGCTCAAAGAGGGCGTGGACATCGTGCGCGGAGCGGCCGGTGGGCTGATGGACGCGGCCCTCCCGCTGGAGGATCAGGAGGAGCTCCGGCGGATCATCGCCCGCCACCTGGGCCACGCCCTCGAGGCGCACGGCTTGCGCACCCGGGTGTCGGGTCGGCAGATCTTCGCGCAGCTGCACCTGGTGGTGCCCGGGGCGATGTCGGTGGGCGAGGCGCACGACGTCTGCGACGCGATCGAAGCCGCCGTGGCCGAGCGTTGGCCCGGGGCCAGCACGACCGTGCACGTGGAGCCCGAGCACGAGGCCGAGGGCCACGCCGGCGACGCGATCCTGCCGGCCTGAGGACCCCCGGGGCGAGCCCCCTACCGGCCCCAGGCGGCCGCGATGACGTCGCGGGTGTGGGGCGCGGACATGCGGAAGTCACCGGTCTGCAGGTCCCCCGGGAACCACTTCCAGAGGAAGGCGCCCCGGATCCAGGGCTCCCGGCCCACCGTGTTGAGGGCGGCCTCCAGGCAGCGCGCCTGCACCGTCGCGGCGTCGGGGCCTCCCTGGTGGGTGGCCCAGGGCTGCGCCGCCGCCTCCGAGGAGTCGTTGTAGCCCAGCTCCGTGAAGACCACGGGCTTGCCGGTGCTGAGGTGGATCGCCCGCAGCCCCTCCAGGGCCCCCGTCCAACCAGCGACCAGCGCGTCGACGTCGGCGACCCTGGCTCCGGCGGGGGCCACGGGGAAGTAGGCCTGCACCCCCACCGCGTCCAGCGCATCCCAGAAGGGGAGGGCGGCGTAGGCGTCCCAGTTGGACGCGAAGGTGAGGTGGGCGGCCGTGCGCTGTCGCACAGCGCCGATCAGCTGGCGCCAGGGAGCGTCGTCAGCGACCAGGCGGTCCAGCTCGGTGCCGACCACGAAGGCGTCGGCGTCGGCGGTCATGCCGGCCATGCGTTCGATCCAGCGCGGGTAGCTGGCCCAGAAGCGATCACGGTCGGCGGGGTCGGCGAACTCGATGGCGCCCCGCCAGGAGAACCGCGAGCCCCAGTAGGCCAGGTGCGGCTTGATCATGATCTTCATGCCCAGCCCGTGCGCCTCCCGGATGGGGCGCTCGAGCCAGGTGGGCGGGACGTCGCCCTCCAGCGCGCGGGTGGTCACGGTGCCGTCGTCGGCGATGCTCGCGTAGGGGTGGATCGCGACCCAGTTGACCCCCAGGGTCTTGAGCTCGGCCAGGGTGGAGACCATGGCGTCGGTGCCCCACTCCCAACCCCAGGTGGGGCAGGAGATCGTCATGCCCTGGACGATCGACGGGTCCGCCCCGGGGAGCGCTCGGGCCGCCTCCACCGCGGCGAGGGCGCGGCGCCTCCAGGCCAGGGCGCCGAGGCCCAGGCCACCGAGGCCGGCGAGGGCTGCGCGGCGGGTCCAGGGTCGACTCATGGTTCAGTGATGGCGCTTGCGGGCGCGGATCGCAACGCCTTCGTGGGCGATCGCAGGGGGGGGCATCGCTCGGCGGCGCAGGGGGCGTCGATGCTCACGGCAGCCGGATCGCCAGGTCGGCCACGTTCGTGCCCGTCGGCCCCGTCTCCAGGCGGCCTCCTGCGGCGCGGAAGAAGGCGTCGGCGTCGTTGCGCGCCAGGAAGGCGGCCGGGTCGAGGCCCAGAGCGCGGGCCCTCGCGCGCAGGGCGTCGTCCACCAGCGCGCCGGCGCTGCCCGAGGGGCCGTCGCGCCCGTCGGTGGCGAGAGAGAGCACCAGGCCCTCGCCTGCGAAGGCCCCCAGGGCGAACTCCTGGTTGCGCCCGCCCACGCCATCGCCCCGGACCTGCACCGTGGTCTCTCCCCCCGCCACCGCCGCGCCGGGCTGCCGGGCGAAGGCGGCGCCGGCCGCTCGGGCTTCTCCGGCCAGGGGCGCGTCGATCTCGCGGGTCGTCACGCCGCGGGCGCGCAGAGCGTTCGCCAGGGCGCCGCGCACCGAGCGGTTGTCGGCGGCAACGGCGAGGGGGACCGGGGGCGGGGGCGGGG
>CALCXL010000135.1 GCA_937907595.1 uncultured Pseudomonadota bacterium | reverse complement strand
GCCGAGAAGTAGAAAACGCTGCACATGGCCGTTGTTGGATGGAAATGAGACGGCCGCGGATTGGTTGGCACGCTCCTCGCAGAAGCAGCCACCGCAAGCGAGTTCCCTTCCCCATTCCCCCATCGTCTTTTGGAGACATACATGCGTAACAAGGGCTTTACCCTCATCGAGCTGATGATCGTTGTCGCGATCATCGGCATCCTCGCCGCCATCGCCATCCCGAACTTCCTCGCCATGCAGCTGCGGGCCAAGCGCGCCGAGCTGCCGTCGAACCTCGACGGCATCCGCACCGCCGAGAAGGCCTACCACGCCGAGTGGGACGGATTCACCTCCGCCGCCGCGACGCCCGGCACGGCCGCCGCCCGTACGCCCGTCAACTTCTCGGCCGGTGGCCTCGCCGCCTTCGAGAACCTGGGTTGGGTTGCTGACGGCAAGGTCCGTGGCCAGTACACGACGACGGCCACCAACTCGGCGTCCAACGCGGACGACGACTTCGTCGCCTCGGCGACCTCGGACGTGGACGGCGACGGCACCCCCGCCAACTACAACTGCAACCGGGCTGAGAAGGCCGGCATGGTCACGGCGAACAACGTCTACTGATCGAATCGTCCTCTCGTAGGACGAATCCGCTCGAGGCCCGGTGGTTTTCCACCGGGCCTCGTTGCGTTTGGGGCCGCAGATCCCGGCGCTGCCATCGCCGGCGGTGGGCGCGCGCTGCCCGGGCGTCGGGTATCCTGAACGGAGCCCGGAGCAGCGGGGGCGAGCCCCCCCGAACACCCCAACGACCTGCCTTGGATCCCAGCGCTGATGGCCGGTGACGATCGCTCTTCTGACCCGCCCGGCCCACGCCCCGGGTTGGACTCATCCCCCCGGGAAGCGGGCGGGATCGGCGTCTTGCGAGGCGAGGGCCAATCGGGTCTGGACGCCATGCTCGAGCGGCTCAAGGGCCGTCGGGGGGAGCGTTACCGCTACGGGCAGGAGATCGGCAAGGGGGGCCACGGACGGGTGACGGTCGCCTTCGACGGCTACATCGGCCGCCGCGTCGCCCTCAAGCGCCTGCGCAAGAGCATCTCCGCCAGCCCCCGGGAGGTCGCGCGCTTCCTCGAGGAGGTGCAGATCACCGGGCAGCTCGAGCACCCGAACATCGTGCCCGTGCACGAGTTGGGGGTGCAGCCGGACGGGGAGGTCTACTTCACCATGAAGCTGGTGGAGGGGCGGACCCTGGAGTTCGTGCTCAAGGCGATCAAGCGGGGCGACCCGGAGGCCCGCAAGCAGTTCAGCCTGTTCCGCCTGCTCCGCATCATCCAGGACGTCTGCCAGGCCAGCGCCTTCGCGCACAGCCGCGGCGTGATCCACCGGGACATCAAGCCCAGCAACGTCATGCTGGGCGACTTCGGCGAGGTCCAGATGATGGACTGGGGCCTGGCCAAGGTCATGGGAGGCGCGCGCCGCCTGTCGGACGAGGTCGCGGATCCCGACGCCGACGAGCGGGAGGTCCGCACCACCTCGGGGGAGGACGCGGAGATCGTCACCCAGGTGGGCACCGTCAAGGGCACGCCGGCGTACATGTCGCCCGAGCAGGCCCGCGGCCTGGTGGATGAGGTCAACGAGCGCAGCGACGTCTACTCCATCGGCGTGATCCTGTACGAGGTCCTGACCCACCGCCGGCCCTTCTCCGGCAAGGACCCCCGCAAGGTCGTGCGCTCGGTGGCCTTCGACCAGGCCGTTCCCCCGCGCAAGCGCGCGCCGCACATGAACATTCCCCTGGAGCTGGACGATCTGGCGGTGCGCTGCCTGTCCAAGGACCCCACGCGTCGGCCGCCGTCGGCCATGCACCTCTACCAGGAGATCGAGAACTACCTGGAGGGCAGCAAGCGCCGGGAAGAGGCAGCCCGCCGGGTGCACCAGGGCGTCACCCTGGCGTCGCGCTACGAGGAGCTGCAGGCCCGGGTGCGGGAGCTTCAGCGGCAGGTGCGCAAGCTGCGCGCGCGGGTCAAGCCCTGGGACCCCATCGACAAGAAGCGGGAGCTCTGGTCCGCGCAGGAGCACGCAGAGCGCGCCGACGTGGAGGCCGTGGACGTCTTCGGAGCCGCCCTGACCGCCTACGGCAACGCCCTGGCCCACGACTCCGACAACCGCGAGGCCCGCCTGGGCCTGGCGGCGCTGTACTGGAACCAGTTCCGGGACGCGGAAGCCCGTCGGGACATCAAGGAGCAGCGCACCTACCGCGCCCTGGTGGAGCAGTACGACGACGGCACCTACGCCAGCTTCCTGGCCGGCAACGGGGAGATATCCCTGGAGACGACCCCGGCCGAGGCCCAGGCCACGCTCTACCGCCTGGGGGTGGAGGACCGGGTCCTGGTGCCGGTGGAGCCGCGGGAGCTGGGGCAGACCCCGCTGCTGCAGGTGCCGGTCTCCATGGGCAGCTATCAGCTGGTGCTGCGCCGGGAGGGGTTCCGCGACACATCGATCCCGGTCTTCGTCGACCGCATGGAGCACGTGCGCCTGCACCTGCACCTGCTCGGGCTGCAGGCGCTGGACGAGCGCTTCGTGCACGTGCCCGCCGGGGCCTTCTGGATGGGCGGCGACGAGTCCGCGTTCGGCGCCCTGCCCCGCCAGCAGGTGGACGTGGCCGACTTCGCCATCGCCCGGTCGCCGGTGACGATGGGCGAGTACCTGGAGTTCATCAACGACCTGGCCAGCACCGACCCCCTCCTGGCGCGCTTTCGGGCCCCCCGGGAGTCGGCGGAGGCGGACGCCTACTTCCACCTGGTCGGCGACGGCTCCTTCGTCCTGCCCGAGCTCACCCGCGAGGGCGACCGTCTGACGCCGGAGCTGCCGGTCTTCGGCGTCTCCTGGGAGGACTCCCGGGCCTACTGCGAGTGGCGCGGCCGTCGGGAGGGGCGACTGTACCGCCTGCCCACCGAGGCGGAGTGGGAGAAGGCCGCGCGCGGCGTCGACGGCCGATTCTTCCCCTGGGGAGACGTGGGCGACGCCGGCTTCTGCAAGTGCAACGAGTCCCGGGCCTCGCGGCCGGCCCCCGAGCCCATCGGCACCTTCGGCGCCACGGACCGCTCACCCTACGGCGTGCAGGACATGGCCGGCGGGGTCAGCGAGTGGTGCGACGGCTGGTTCGACGACGAGATGTCCCTGCGTCCCGTGCGCGGGGGCTCCTGGGCCCGGCCGGCCCACTACACCCGCGTCTGCACGCGGGAGGGGCACCTGCCGCCGGAGGTCTTCCCCCACGTCGGGTTCCGGGTGGTGCGGGAGCTCAGCCGCTCGCTGCTGCCCGAGGCGCGTCAGCCTTCGGGGCGCACGCGCCCGACGGAGTGGTAGGGGCCGACCCGGCGGACCGAGCGACCTGATCAGCGTCGGAGGGGGCGCTCGGCCAGGAAGTGCGCGTAGTACTTGCTGACCTTCTTGACGTAGAGCTGGGTCTCCTCGAAGGGCGGGATGCCGCCGTACTTCTCCACGTTGCCCGGCCCGGCGTTGTACGCGGCCAGGGCCAGCTGCCGGTCCCCGAAGCGATCGAGCATCTTGCGCAGGTAGCGCGCGCCGCCGAAGACGTTCTCCTGGGGATCGTAGGAGTCGCTGACGCCCAGGCCGCGGGCGGTGGCCGGCATCAGCTGCATCAGGCCCTGCGCACCCACGGGGGAGGTGGCCTTGGGGTTCATGCCCGACTCCACCAGCACCACCGCCTTGATCAGCTCCGGCGCCAGCTGGTGGTGGGCGGCGGCTCGCAGGATGAGGTCGTCCCAGGAGTCGAGGTTCTTCTTGAGCAGCCGGGGGTCGACTCGGGCCCAGCGGTCGGGGCGGTCCGACAGATCGCTGTAGTAGATGTCGAAGCTGCTGTCTCCCGACGGGGGCGTGTCCGTGAGCAGGAGCAGGGGGAGAAGCAGCGAACGCATCGGCGTCCAGGGTAGCAGCC
>CALCXL010000134.1 GCA_937907595.1 uncultured Pseudomonadota bacterium | reverse complement strand
GCGGCTGATGGCCGCCCTGGAGGACCTGCGATGACCCGCAGCGCGACCGTCGAACGGAACACGAAGGAGACGCAGATCTCCCTCACCCTGAACCTGGACGGCACGGGCCGGGCGAACGTCGCCACGGGCTTCGGCTTCCTGGACCACATGATCGGCTCCCTGGTCTTCCACGGTCGACTGGACCTGGACCTGAGCGTGCAAGGCGACGGGCACATCGACGACCACCACACCGTCGAGGACACGGCCCTGGCCCTGGGCGCTGCGATCGATCAGGCGCTGGGCGATCGGGCCGGCATCGCGCGCTTCGGCCACGCCTACGCCCCCCTGGACGAGGCCCTGGCCCGCGCGGTGATCGACCTGAGCGGCCGCCCCTGGCCCGCCGTCGACCTGGGCCTCAAGCGGGAGATGCTGGGCACCGTCGCCTGCGAGAACCTGAGCCACTTCTTCAACTCCCTGGCCCTGGCCGGTCGGCTCTGTCTGCACGTCGACGTGCTCAAGGGCGACAACGACCACCACCGCGCCGAGGCCGCCTTCAAGGCCGTCGCGCTCGCCCTGCGGGCCGCCGTTCGCGCCGACGGGACCTCCGTGCCCTCGACCAAGGGGACGCTGGTGTGAGCGAGTCCGGCCCCCCAATCGCCGATCCAGCGGGCGACGTCGCCCTGGTGGCCACCGGCGCGGCCAACCTGGCGTCGGTGACCGCGGCCTTCGCCCGCTTGGGGCGGACCTGCCGCGTCGTCGACGATCCGGCCGATCTGCTGGCCGCCGAGCACGCCGTGCTGCCCGGGGTCGGCGCGTTCGGGCCCGCCATCGACGGCCTGCGGCAGCGCGGCCTCGATCAGGCCCTTCGCCAGCGGGTGGAGGCTGGCCGCCCTCTCCTCGCGGTCTGCCTGGGCCTGCAGCTGCTCTTCGAGGGCAGCGAGGAGTCGCCCGACGCGCAGGGTCTGGGCCTCCTGCCGGGGCGGGTGCGCCGCTTCGCGCCGGGCCTGCGCGTGCCGCAGATGGGCTGGAGCCCGGTGACGACCTCGGGTGGGCCGCTGCTCCACGAAGGCTGGGCCTACTACGCCAACTCCTACCGCGTGGCCGACGCCGACCTGGCCGGCCTGCAAGGCGTCGCCTGCTCCACCAGCGAGCACGGCGGCCCCTTCCTCGCGGCCCTGGAGCGCGGGCCCCTGCTCGCCTGCCAGTTCCACCCCGAGCTCAGCGGATCCTGGGGCAGCGACCTGCTCCGCCGCTGGTTGGAGGCGCCGTGCCCGCCCGCCGCGTGATCCCCTGCCTGGACGTGCGCGACGGCCGCGTGGTCAAGGGCGTGCAGTTCTCCGGCCTGCGCGACGCGGGCGATCCCGTGGAGCGCGCCGCCGCCTACGCCGCCCAGGGCGCCGACGAGCTGGTCATCCTGGATGTGTCGGCCACCCCCGAAGGCCGCGGGCACGCCGCGGAGACCGTCGCCGCGGTGCGGGCGGTGCTCGACATCCCCCTGACCACCGGCGGCGGCGTGCGGACCGAGGACGACGCCGCCCGGCTGCTGGAGGCCGGCGCCGACAAGGTCGCCGTGAACACCGCCGCCCTGCGCGACCCCTCGCTGCTGGGCCGCCTGGCCGCCCGCTTCGGCCGGCAGTGCGTGGTGCTGTCCCTGGACGCTGCCCGCGTGGGCGACGGCTGGCAGGCGGTGGTGCACTCGGGCACGGAGCGCACGGCCCGGGACGCGGTGGCCTGGGCCCGGGAGGCGGCCGATCGGGGCGCCGGGGAGATCCTGCTGACCAGCTGGGACCGGGACGGGACGCGCAGCGGCTACGACTGCCCGCTGATGGCGGCGGTGAGCGCGGCGGTGGAGGTCCCGGTGATCGCGTCGGGCGGCGCCGATCGGGCCGAGCACCTGGCCGAGGCCCTGCGCGCCGGGGCCGACGCGGTGCTGATCGCGTCGATCCTGCACGACGGCGACACCACGGTACGGCAGCTCAAGGAAGCGCTCGCGGCGGCGGGCCTGGAGGTGAGGCGATGATCATTCCTTCCATCGACATCCGCGGCGGCCGGGCCGTGCAGCTGATCGGCGGCCGCGAACAGAAGCTCGACGGCGGGGACCCCCTGGCCGTGGCCGAGGCCTTCGGGCGGGTGGGTGAGATCGCGGTGGTGGACCTGGACGCCGCCCTGGGCACCGGGGACAACCGCGACGTCATCGTGGAGCTCTGCCGGCGGCACCGCTGCCGGGTGGGCGGGGGGATCCGCAGCGTGGAGGCCGCCCTGCGCTGGCTCGACGACGGCGCCGACCGCATCGTCCTGGGCACCGCGGCCACGGTGGAGGTGCTGAGCCAGCTGCCGAAGGACCGCGTCATCGCCGCCCTGGACGCCGAGGACGGCGAGGTCGTCGTGGAGGGCTGGCGCACCCGCACCGGGGCGACCGTGGCCGATCGCATGGCCGATCTGGCCGGCCTGGTCTGCGGCTTCCTGGTGACCTTCGTGGAGCGGGAGGGGCGACTGGGCGGCACGGCGATGGACCGGGTGGCCGCCCTGGTGGAGGCCGCGGGCGACGCGCGCCTGACCATCGCCGGCGGGGTCACCACCGCCGAGGAGGTCGCGGCCCTGGACCGCGCCGGGGCCGACGCGCAGGTGGGCATGGCGCTGTACACCGGCCGCCTGTCCCTGGCCGACGCCTTCGCTGCGCCCCTCATCAGCGACCGCCCCGACGGCCTGTGGCCCACCGTCGTCGTCGACGAGCGCGGCCTGGCGCTGGGCCTCTGCTGGTCCGATCGAGAGTCGCTGACGGCGGCCCTGGAGCGGGGCCGCGGCGTCTACCACAGCCGCAAGCGCGGGCTCTGGGAGAAGGGCGCGACGTCGGGCGCCACCCAGGAGCTGCTGCGCGTGGACGCCGACTGCGACCGCGACGCCCTGCGCTTCGTGGTGCGCCAGGCCGATCCGGGCTTCTGCCACCTGGAGACGCGCAGCTGTTGGGGGCCCGACGGGGGGCTTGGCCGATTGGAGCGGACCCTGCAGCGGCGCAAGGCCGAGGCGCCGGCGGGCTCCTTCAGCGCCCGGCTCTTCGCCGATCCCGCCCTGCTCGCAGCGAAGCTGGCCGAGGAGGCCGGGGAGCTGGCGGAGGCCCGGACCGCCGACGACGTCGCCTGGGAGGCGGCCGACCTCATGTACTTCACCCTCGCCGCGGCCACCGCCGCCGGGGTCAGCCTCGCCCGGATCGAGGCCGAGCTGGACCGCCGGGCCCGGGCCGTGCGCCGCCGCGACGGCAGCCAGAAGGAGGGCGCGTGATGCTCCGGCTCGTGGCCCCCGCCGACCTGCCCGACGCCCGCCGTGACGCCGTGGACGCGCCCACCCTGGAGCAAAGCCGCGCCATCGTCGACGCCGTGAGAACGGGCGGGGCGATCGCGCTGAGGGCTCAGGCCGAGCGCTTCGGGGAGCTGGCCCCGGCCGACCGCCTGGTGCACGGATCGGCGGACTTGAAGGCCGCCTGGGACTCCCTGCCCCCCGATCAGCAGGCCCTGCTGCAGCGCACGGCCGACCGCATCCGCGCCTTCGCCACCGCGCAGCGCGCCGCCCTGGGCGAGGTCGACGTGCCCGTGCCCGGAGGCCGCGCGGGCCACACCTGGTGCCCGGTGGCGCGCGCCGGCTGCTACGCGCCGGGGGGTCGGTTCCCCCTCCCCTCCACGGTGTTGATGACGGCGATCCCCGCCCGCGTCGCCGGCGTGACCTGGGTGGTCGTCGCCAGCCCCCGGCCCAGCGTCGTCACCCTGGCGGCCGCCCACGTCGCCGGCGCCGACGCGCTCCTGGCCGTGGGGGGCGCGCAGGCCATCGCGGCCCTGGCCTACGGGGTGGGGCTGCCCCCCGTCGACGTGATCGTCGGCCCCGGCAACCGGTGGGTGACCGCCGCCAAGCAGCTGGTGTCCGGGCGGGTGGGCATCGACATGCTCGCGGGGCCCTCCGAGCTGCTGATCGTCGCCGACGCCAGCGCGGAGCCCGCCCGCGTCGCCGCCGACCTCATCGCCCAGGCGGAGCACGACCCCGACGCCCTGCCCATCCTGATCACCACCGAGCCCCGCCTGCCCGACCGCGTGCGGGAGGCCCTGGAGCAGCAGCTGCGGGACCTGCCCACGGCGGCCATCGCCCGGCAGTCCCTGGACTCCGGCTTCGCCGTGGTGTGCGACACGCTGGCCCAGGCGATCGCCCTGAGCGACCAGCTCGCGCCGGAGCACCTGGAGCTGATGGTGGCGGATCCCGAGGCCCTGCAGCCCGCCCACGCCGGCGCCGTGTTCGTGGGATCCGACGCGGCGGAGGTGTTCGGCGACTACGGCGCGGGCCCCAACCACGTGCTGCCCACGGGCAGCGGCGCACGCTTCACCGGGGGCTTGTCGGTGCTGGACTTCCTGCGCCTGCGCACGTGGCTGCGCATCGACGATGTGGGCCAGGCCCAGGGGCTGGTGGCCGACAGCGCCGCGCTCGCCCGGTTGGAAGGGCTGGAAGGCCACGCCCGCTCGGCGGAGGCTCGGAAGGGCTGAACCCAACCGCCGAGCGGGCCGACGGCAGCTACATGCAGTGCTGCAGGCCGTCGGTCATGGTCATGCAGGCGCCGGCGCCGCACTCCACGGCCTCGCCCCAGGTGCCACCCTCGCAGGTGCTGATCAGGTCGTCTTCGCAGCGCTGTTCGCCGTCCTCCTCACAGGCCTCTCCGCTGGGCGGGCAGGCGGCGAGCAGGGGCAGCAGCAGCAGGAACAGGGAGAAGAGTCGGGTCATCAAACGAACCTCCAGATGTGCAGAGTATTCTACATACTGAGAAGGTAGCAGCGTCGACGTCCGCGCCCCGGACAACGATCAGGGTGTGGGCGAAGGCACCGTGGCCGGTCCCTGGTAGGCGATGAGCCCCTCGTTGAGGGGGCTGGCCGAGATGTGCCCGCCCACGGCCCAGATCGCCCCGTCCGACGTGGTCAGGCAGCCGTGGTAGTCCAGCAGGGTCAGGGACTCGTCGTCCAGGGCCCAGGCCCCGTCCACCCGCCGCGCCATGCCGCCCCAGCGTCCCACCGCCACGGTGCTGCTGCCCTGGCAGACACCGTTGAGGGCCGGGGTCAGATCGGGGGTGACATCGACCCAGGCCTCGCCCTCGCGCTCAAAGATCAGCCCCTGGTTCAGGCCGCCGACCACGATGGGCCCCGCCTCCCCCCACTCCACGGTGAGCAGGTTCTGGTCGAGGTCGGGGGGGGAGAGGTCGGTGAAGGTGGCGCCGTCCCAGTGCAGGATCAGGCCGCGGGTGCCCACGATCCACACGTCGTCGGCCGCGCTTCCGTGCACCTTGAAGAGGGAGACATTCTCCAGGTGGAAGGGCTCCGCGGTGGTGTCCACTTCGGCCCAGGCGCCGCCAGCGTTGCGCCAGATGGAGGGCGGCTCGCCCGCGCCGATCGCGGCGCCCACGGCCCACATGTCCTGCGCCGACGCCCCCCAGATCCCGAAGAAGGTGAGGGTGTCCCGGGGCCCGTCGATCCGGGTGATAGCGCCGCTGCTGCGATCCAGGCTGGCCAGGGTGCCGCCCGATCCGGCCACGAACACGGTGTCCGCGGTCGGATGCACCCACCACAGGTTCACGCCGTCCAGGGCGGCGGTGTCGTGGCGGGTCCAGGCGCTGCCGTCCCACTGCAGCAGGGCGGGGCCGGCGCCCTGGTCGGAGCCGACGAACCACACGTCGTCGGGCCCGGTGGCGCGCACGCTGAGCAGCGCCTCGTCCAGGCCTTCGCCGACGAGCGTCATCTCCGCGGGCGGGTCGACGATGGGGGGGCAGCCGCAGAGCAGCAGGAACAGCATCGGGAGCGTACGCATCGGCGGAGTCTGCCCCACGGGCGCGGACCTTGCACCGGGCCATCCCGATCCCCGCTGTGGTATCAGGGCGGCGATGACCAACCCATCGACCGCCGCCGCTCCCCCCTCCGACGAGGCCCCGGCCTCCGACGGCGCGCTGTGCCGCTGCGGTCACGGCTCGGACCACGAGCACATCGTCGAGGACCCCGTCTACCGCGGCATCGACTACATGTGGATGCTGCTGGGCGTGAGCAGCCGGCCCGTGCCCTACGCCCGCAAGTGCGCGCTCTGCGGGTTCGTCTTCGAGTTCTCCGAGCCCCGCCGACCCTGGTAGCGCCCCCGGCCGCCAAACGACTCAGGTCGCGATGCCCATCGCCTCCAGCTGCGCGTCGACCTGGGGGGCCCAGCCCCGGTTGGCGGCGGGGCTGGCGGGGGACGGGTGCAGGATGCTGCCCACCTGCAGGTCCAGGCCGGCGAGCACCCGGCCCGCGCGCTTCTCGGCGAACTTGCCCACGCCCAGGACCCAACGCGGCTCCAGGGCCTCCACGGTGCGACGCAGGGCCCGATCGCAGGCGGCGAAGAGGGGCTCGCGCTCACTGGCGGGCAGCTTCTCGGGGATGAAGTTGCGGCCGCCCTCCTCCATGAAGCTCAGGGGGCAGTAGTTGAGGACGAACCAGCGCTCGAAGAAGGCCTCGGGCGCGCCGAAGCGCTCCTCCGCCCAGCCCCACAGCCGCCGCCCGCTGACCTCGCTGCGCGGGCACTCCCCGCCCAGGACGGGCCGCTTCTCGTGCTCCACGCCGGGCTTGCCGACGCCGCTGAGGTCGATGCCCATCCAGTCCCGCACCGCCGCCACCTCCCCGAAGGGCACGCCCGTCTGGGCCATCCCCCACGGACCCGGGTTCATGCCCAGCAGCAGCACCTCCTTGCGCCCGCCGCCGAAGCGCTCGCAGTAGGCGTCCCAGGAGCCGCGCGCGTAGGCGACCGGGTTGTAGACGTGCGTGACCGGCGGGCTGAAGGACAGCCCGCTGAGGTCGGAGAGGAGATCGTCGGTGATGGTCTTGAGCATCGGGAAGTTCCCTCGCGCTGGAGTCTCATGGTCCGTCATCGGTCCGTACTCCGCCCGGACG
>CALCXL010000133.1 GCA_937907595.1 uncultured Pseudomonadota bacterium | reverse complement strand
GGGTGTGGGTGGCGCCGGGGAAGCTGAGATCGGAGAAGCCCAGCTGGCGGATGTAGCGCAGGCGCTGGAACAGCCGGTGATCCAGGACGTGGAGCTCGTCGCTGCTCACGGAGATGCCGCCGTGGATGGGATCGCGGACCTCGGTGGAGCGGCTCGGCATTGGGCGGACCTTAATGCAAGGGCGGGGCGGCCGCCTGCTCGACCGTGTCAGCGTTGGCGGCGGGGGGCAGTTCACGGGTGGGTCGCGCTGCGCGGGGCTCAGGTACAGTGCGCGGCCTCCCGCCCCCTGTGGGACGGAGCCGCGAGCCACCGCGGGCCAACGGAGTGACGCATGAGCTATCGACCGCGCATCCCCCTCGCCACCCTCCTGTCCGACGCCGTCGAGGGCCAGGCTGTGACCGTGTCCGGCTGGGTGCGGAACAAGCGCGTCAGCAAGAACGTCGGCTTCCTGGAGATCAACGACGGCAGCCAGCTCGCCGGCCTGCAGCTGGTCTTCCCCGCCGACGGCATCGGCCCCGCGGCGGCGGAGGGCGTGGACAAGGGGGCCTCCGTCCGGGCCACGGGCACGCTGGTGCCCAGCAAGGGCAAGGGCCAGGCCTTCGAGCTGCGCACGGAGACCATCGAGGTCATCGGCGCCTGCCCCGAGGACTACCCGCTCCAGACCAAGCGCCACTCCATGGAGTTCCTGCGGGAGAAGGCGCACCTGCGCCCCCGCACCCGGACCTTCTCCGCCGTGTTCCGCGTGCGCAACGCCCTGGCCATGGCCATCCACGAGTTCTTCCAGGCGCGCGGCTTCCTGTGGGTGCACACGCCGATCATCGCGGCCAGCGACTGCGAGGGCGCCGGCGAGCTCTTCCGGATCACGGACCTGGAGGGCAAGGACTTCTTCGGGGCGGAGAGCTTCCTGACGGTGTCGGGCCAGCTCAACGTGGAGACCTACGCGTCGGCCTACACCGACGTCTACACGTTCGGCCCCACGTTCCGGGCGGAGAAGTCGAACACCCCGCGCCACGCCTCCGAATTCTGGATGGTGGAGCCGGAGATCGCCTTCGCCGACCTGGACGACCTCCTGGCCCTGGCCGAGGACTTCGTGCGGGAGGTCGCCAACTCGGTGCACAGCCGCTGCGCCGAGGACATGGCCTTCTTCGACCAGTGGGTGGACAAGGGCGTGCTGGGGCGGGTGTCGGAGACCGTGAACAAGCCCTTCGCGCGCATGACCTACACCGAGGCCATGAAGATCCTGGAGACCAGCGGGCGCAAGTTCGAGTACCGCGTCGGCTGGGGGCAGGACCTGCAGACCGAGCACGAGCGCTTCCTGGCCGAGGAGTACATCAAGGGCCCCGTCTTCGTGACCGACTACCCCAAGGACAAGAAGGCCTTCTACATGCGGCTCAGCGACGACGAGCGCACGGTGGCGGCGACGGACCTGCTGGTGCCCCGCCTGGGCGAGATCATCGGCGGCAGCCAGCGCGAGGAGCGGCTGGACGTGCTGGAGAGCGAGCTGGACCGGCGCGGCATGGATCGGGCCCCCTACTGGTGGTACTCCGAGCTCCGCCGCTACGGGACGACGCCGCACGCCGGCTTCGGCCTCGGCTTCGAGCGCATGCTCATGTACCTGACGGGCATCACCAACATCCGCGACGTCATCCCCTTCCCCCGCGCGCCGGGCCAGGCCGACTTCTAGAGCACGGTCGGGCCCCGGCACCCTCGCGGCATCAGCGCCCCGCCAAGGCTGCCTCCACCTCGTCGCGCACGAAGGGGTCGTCGTCGTGGCGCGCGGCCTCCAGCGCCTCGTGGGCCGCTGCTCCCCCCAATCGACCCAGGGCCCAGGCCGCGTGGCCGCGCACCAGGGGCTCGGCTTCGGTGCGCAGGCACAGGGCCAGAGCGGGCACGGCGTCGCGGTCGCCGGCGTTGCCCAGGGCGATGGCCACGTTGCGCAGCAGGCCGCGCCGCTTGGTGCGCTTGAGGGGGCTGTGCTGCAGCGTGGCGGAGAACGTCGCCTGGTCCCAGGCCAGCAGCTCGGTCAGGACGGGGTTGATCAGCGCCGGTCGGGGCATGAGGCGGGCCTCCCGCACCGGCTGGGCGAAGCGGTTCCAGGGGCAGACGTCCAGGCAGAGATCGCAGCCGAAGATCCAGGTGCCGATCTTCGGCCGCAGCTCCCGGGGGATGGGGCCGCGGTGCTCGATCGTCAGGTAGGAGATGCAGAGGCGGGCGTCCAGGCCGTAGGGCTCTTCGGGGCGGATGGCGCCGGTGGGGCAGACGTCCAGGCAGCGGGTGCAGGTGCCGCAGCGATCGGCGTGGGGCGCGCTGGCCTCGACGTCGCGGCGGGTGATGATCGCGCCGAGGAAGGACCAGGATCCGTGGGCGCGGGAGACCAGGTTGGTGTGCTTGCCGATCCAGCCCAGGCCCGCGCGTTGGGCCCGCGGCTTCTCCAGCACCGGGCCGGTGTCCACGTAGGGGCGCGCGTCGACGTCGCCCAGCGTGGCCGACAGCGCCTTCACCTTCTCCAGCAGCACGCGGTGGTAGTCCTCGCCCCGGGCGTAGCGGGCGATCAGCCCGCGGGGGCGGTCGTCGTCGGCCACCTCGCGCTCCCCTTCGGCGTAGGGCAAGGCGACGCTGATCACCGAGCGCGCGCCCTCCACCACCCGCCGCGCATCCAGCCGCCGGTCGGGGTCCCGGGTCAACCAGTCCATGGCGGCGTGGCGGCCCTGGGCCAGCCAGCGCTTGAAGCGCGGGCCCTCCTCGCCGGGTTCAGGGCCCGACGCGGCGGCGTCCAGACCGAGCTCCTGGGCGCGTTCAAGCAGGGCCTGCGAGGTCAGCGGGGGTTCGGTGATGGTGGCTCCGGGCAGCGCGCCGCCCCGGTGGAGGCGGCGACCGCAATTTACAATGCCCTGCGCGCGGTAGAGAATGCGCGGACGTGTGCCCGCGAGGGCACAGAGAGGATGTCTGAATGGCTCGCGCCTGGTCGCTGTTCCTGCTGCTGCTCCTGCCGCTCACCCTGGTCGGTTGCCCGTCCACCCGGGCCGTCGACGACGACGACTCGGCCTCGTTCAGCGAGGAGGACCAGGACGGCGACGGCTTCTGCCCGTCCGAGGACGAGTGCGAAGACAACGACCTCACGCCCGGGGACTGCGACGACACGGAGGCCACGGTCTACCCGGAGGCGCCCGAGCTCTGCGACGGCCTGGACAACGACTGCAACGGGCAGATCGATGAGGACTTCGACGCCGACCGCGACGGCTACGTCGACCAGTTCGGCAACGGCTGCTCCGCCAACTTCCCCCTGGACCAGCTCGACTGCGCGGACCTGATCGCGGCGATCAACCCCGGCGCCGAAGAGCAGTGTGACGGCAACGACACGGACTGCAACGGCCTCATCGACGACGGCCTGGACCACGACCTGGACGGCTACCAGATCTGCGGCAACGACGAGGACTGCGACGACGAGAACGCGGCGGTCTACCCCGACGCCCCGGAGCTCTGCGACGAGCTGGACAACAACTGCGACGGCATCGTGGACAACGGCGTCGGCGCGGACTTCCTGGACAACGACGCCGACGGGTACACGCTCTGCAGCGACGACTGCAACGACTTCGACTTCACGGTGAACCCGGGCGCGACCGAGGGCTGCGACGACATCGACAACGACTGCGACGGGGAGGTCGACGAGGATCTGGACCTGGACGACGACGGCGTGCCCGGCCCCTACCCCGGCTGCTTCCAGAAGTTCGGCGCGGTGGACTGCGACGACACCGACCCGGCGCTCTACCCCGGCGCGCCGGAGGTCTGCGACGGCATCGACAACAACTGCAACGGCCTGCCCGACGAGAACCTGGACTTCGACAACGACGGCTACACGTCCTGCAGCCAGCCCATCGGCGACTGCGACTCGCTCAACCCCGCGGTCAACCCCGGCGCGCCCGAGACCTGCGACGGCCTGGACAACAACTGCGACGGCCAGATCGACGAGAGCTTCGACAACGACGGGGACAACCAGAGCGCCTGCGCGGGGGACTGCAACGACACGGACCCCACGATCTACGCGGGCGCCCCCGAGCTCTGCGACTTCCAGGACAACGACTGCGACGGGCTCATGGGCTCCAACGAGTCGGACCAGGACGGCGACGGGAGCTCGGAGTGCGACGGCGACTGCGACGAGTCGAACCCCGCGATCCACCCCGCCGCGGACGAGATCTGCAACACCGTGGACGACGACTGCGACGGCAGCGTGCCGGCCGATGAGCAGGACGACGACCTGGACGGCTACATCGGCTGCACCCCCCAGGGCTGCGAGATCGCCCTGGTCACCGACAGCGACGACAGCGACTTCTGGCTGGGCTGGGCGGCCCTGGACGCCCTCGGCCTGGACCAGGACGACGCCTTCGTGGACGCCGCGTCCGAGGCCTGGATGGAGGACGCCGCCAACTTCCCGAACAGCCAGGTCCTGGTCTGGTACGCGAGCGCTCGCGGCATCTCGCAGGCCGAGTACGACATGCTGGAGGCCTGGGTCCAGGCCGGCGGCGGCCTGGTGGTGACCGGTCCCGGCGCCATCAGCGGCACGGCGACGGGGGACGACGACGACGCCACGGGAGACGACGACGACTCCAGCGACGACGACGACTCCGCGGACG
>CALCXL010000132.1 GCA_937907595.1 uncultured Pseudomonadota bacterium | reverse complement strand
AACTCCGACTTGGCCATCGGTGGCGTCGGCCACGGCCTGGGCCACCTCTTCCGTTTGCAAGCGCGTGTTCAAGGCGGGCCCGTCTGTACCGTCTCTGGTCTCGGCGCTCCCGCGAAACCAGGTCGCCACAAAGGACATGTCACCATGGGTGAAGGTGGCTTGCACCTGCCAGAAGCTCTCGGGCACGAACGCCTCGATCTCCAGATCCCGGTTCACGATCATCGCGAGCGTTGGCGTCTGCACTCGACCCACACTCAACAGGGGACCTCGTCCACCGCCCTTTCGCGCCAGCAGGGTCATCGCTCGGGTGGCGTTCAGCCCCACCAGCCAGTCCGCCTCGGACCGACATCGCGCGGCGTCGCCCAGTCGATCGAACTCGGCCCCTTGCCGCAATCCCCGCCACGCCCCTCGAATGGCTTCATCGGTGAGAGACGACACCCACAATCGCCGAACCGGCCGATCCGCGCCCGCCAATTGGACTACCCACCGGAAGATGAGCTCGCCCTCACGCCCCGCATCGCAGGCGTTGATGACGCGGTCGACGTCCTTGGCCTTGAGGTACTTCTTCAGGGCGGTCAGCTGCTTGGAGGCGCCCCGGGTGGGGGTCAGCTGGAAGTCGTCGGGGAGGATCGGCAGATCCGCCAGGCGCCAACGCTTCAGCTTCTCGTCGTAGCCCTCGGGCGGCACGAACTCCAGCAGGTGGCCGACGGCCCAGGAGACGACGTGGTCGTTTCCTTCCCAGGCGTGGGCCCCCTTTTCGGAGGCGCCCACCACCTTGGCGATGTCGGCGGCCACACTCGGCTTCTCGGCGATGATCAGGGTCCTGCCCACGGCGAACGCTCCTTGCAGCCTCAGGGTGAGGGGGGGCAACAACTACACACCTTCGCTGGGGGCGGCAAGCGCGAGTCGGTCGACGGCCCCCCCCCATCCTCCTTATAGGAGGAGGGGCTTTTCCCTCCGTTGACCCCTCCGGGCCGGGCCCGCACAATGCCGGCCATGCCGCGGGCCCCCCTCTTCGTGCTCCTCTTCGGGCTGCTGCTGCCCAGCGTCGCGTCGGCCGAGGTGCGGGGCGGCGCCTTCGAGGTGGGCGGCCTGGTCGGGGCTGCGGTCTGGGACCAGGATCTGACGCTGGAGCCCTGCGCGTTCTTCGGCGGCTACGCGGGCCACCGCTTCGAGCCCCTGGCCGAGCGGCTGCACATGGGCTTTCGGGCCGGCTGGGAGGGCTGCGTCACCCACCAGAAGGTCACGAACGATCGCATCGACATGATCTTCATCGACGTCGCCTTCACCTACGGAGTGAAGCTGACCGACTGGCTGATCGCCTACGGGCTCAGCGGCGCGGGCTTCCTCATCGCCGACGCCACCCCCAGCGGTGGTCGGCCGTTCCCCCGCACAGTGTTCCAGGGCGGCGGCGGCATCGCGGCGACGCTGGGCAAGTACCTGATGATCGACGTGTCGGTGCGCATGATCGTGTTCGAGAACATCCAGTTCGGCGGGGTGGTGGGCGCGGCGGGCACGGTGGCCAGCCCGGTGGTGGGGCTGCAAGTAGGCGGGCACATCTGATGCGGATGCGGCTGCTGGTCCTGCTGCTGCTGGCGGCCCCGGGTGCGGCGGCGGCGGACGACGGGTTCGCGCCCGAGCAGGACCCGTCTCCGTCGGCCCACTTTCGCTTCGACTTCAAGACCTCCTGGGGCGTCACGGACGGCTCTGGGATGATCGATCACGCGGCCCTGGAGCTGACGGTGGGGCCGCAGATCGGCCGCGCGGTCGTCGACGGTCCCCCCGCCATCTCGCCCCTGTTCGGGTTTACGGGGGGCATCGCGGAGGAGGCGCAGCCCTCGCTGCGCGTCTTCGGAGGGGCGGAGTTCAGCTTCGCGGTGCACGAACACATCGAGCTGGTGCCCGGGGTCTTCGGAGGGTGGATGAAGGCCTTCAAGGGGGACGAGCGCGAGGGGCCGATGTTCCGGGCGACGTTCGGCCTGCGCGTGCTCAGCGACGAGGAATTCTTCGTGGTGGTGGAGCCGGTCTCCCTGGTCGTGCTCCCGCCCCCGCCCGGCGGCTTCACGCCCTACACCACCCACGTGTCGTTGGACTTCGGCATCGTGAAGTTCGGAGGACGGACCAAGTGAGAGTCGCGCTGCTGGCCGCCCTGGCCACCCTGATCGTGGGCTGCACCGGCCCGGACCTGGAGTCGGACCCGGCGGTGGAGCTGGGCACCGGCGAGGTGGCCTTCGAGTCCCTGCAGGACGGGGACGCGCTGCCCCTGGTCTCGGGGCTGCAGGGCGGGCGCCACATCTGGGGGGCGGTGCGCGTGGTGGGCATCGACTGGCGGGAGGTCAGCCTGGTCTTCACGCTGGAGGACGAGGACGGGGTGCAGCTGACGGACACCACCACGATGTTCACGGAGCTGCAGGCCTGCGAGCTGGACAGCCCCGGCTGCGCCCAGGGCATGGGGGAGCTGGTGGGGGCGACGATCCTGGTGACCGAAGAGGACGCCGGCGCCGTGGTGGGCGGGGACGTGGTCCTGCGCGTGGAGGCGGCGGACGCAGCGGGGCGAACGGCGTCGACGCAGCGGAGCGTGGACGTCACCTTCTCCCTGAACTGACCTGCCCCGGGCGCCGCACCCCGGCCACCACGGACAGGGTGCCGGTGATGTCGAAGGCGCCCGACGGCGTCCAGCTCTGGTGGCTGCCGACGCGAAAGCCCAGGGTGGGGCCCCGCGCTCCCCGGATCAGCCAGGACCCCTCCACCGCCTCCTGCGGGCCGACGGCGAACTCGGGCGGGCCCGTGGTGCTCCGCGATCCCAGGCCCAGGCCCCCGCTGAGGTGCAGGCGGCCGCGCTCGCCCAGGGGCAGGGCGGCGCCGATGCCCAGCTCGGTCACGAAGCGTCGGTAGGTGGCCTCGGCGGGCGGGCGCGCCGCGTCGACGAGCAGGTGGACGACCGCGTTGACCTCCAGGAGGCCCAGCCCGCCGCGCAGGCCCAGGCCGATCGTCAGCAGGGGCGTGGTGGTGGCGAAGGACACGCCGACGCCCAGGGGCAGCACGGGCTCGAGCCAGCGCTGGGGCTCGGGGCGCTCCTGCGGGGCGGCCCGGGTCACGGTGTCGTCGAGCAGGGCGGGCTGGCGTGCCGGCTGGCCGCTGGCGCGCTCCAGGTGCAGGAGGGTGAAGCCCAGGGCGCAGGCGCGGGGCAGGTCCAGGCGGCAGGCGTCGGCCAGGGGCGCGGCGACCTGCCAGAGGTGGGCGGCCAGGTCCGCGTCGAGCCACCGGAGGGTGCGCAGGAGGTCGACGGCGCTGGCGCGTCCCCGGGCGGCCTCGGCGTCGAGCAGCGGGACCAGCAGCCCCCGGGCCCGAGAGCGGGGACCGTCGGCGTCCAGTTGGCGGATCAGGGCGAGGCAGGCGTCCGCGGCCCCGGCGTCGCAGGCGGCCAGGAGCAGGGAGAGGGGGCCGGGCGAGGGGTAGTCCATGGGCGCGGCCTCGGCGTCCAGGGCGTCGGCGAAGCTGCGCACGGGGGGCAAGCCCGTCCAAAGGCAGGAGTCCTCGTGGCCGAAGGCGCAGGCGCGGGCGGCCAGGGCGGCGGCGAGCACGGGGCGGTGTCCGTCGAGCAGCCCGGACTCGTGCAGGCTGCTGAGGGTCGCGCAGCCCTCGGGATCGGACAGGGCGCAGCGGGCGGCGGAGAAGGCGGCCAGGGGGACGCAGTCGCCGCGCTCCTGGCAGGGGGGACCCAGGCGCTGGTAGGGGGTGGGATCGCCGATCCTGGCCTGCAGGGCGGCGGTGAGGGCCTGGTCGACGGGCAGGTCCGAGCAGCGGTCCGGATCGACGAGGCAGGCCTCCACGGCGGCGGACAGGTCGTCGGCCAGGGCGGGGGAGGGGAGGGCGAAGGAGGCGAGGAGGAAGAGCGCGGGGGTGAGCAGCGCGGGGGACGTCGGCGGGCGCATCTGGCTCCGGAGTGGACCGGGCGGCCCCGGGACTACAGCGCCCGACACTTGCCGATGATCTCCTTCATGATCTCGCTGGTGCCGCCGCCGATGGTCAGCAGCCGGATGTCCCGCCAGGTGCGGGAGATCGTGTACTCGTTGACGTAGCCATAGCCTCCGTAGAACTGCTGCAGGTCGTAGACGATGCGCTGGGCGGCGTCGGCGGTGAAGAGCTTGGCCATGGAGATGGCCTCGACGGAGGCCTCCCCGCGGTTGATCAGGTCGACGGCGTGGTAGCTCAAGCGTCGGCCGGCCTCCAACGTCGTCAGGTGCTCCACCAGCTTGTGGCGCCAGACCTGGAACTTGCCGATGGGGCGGCCGAAGGCCTTGCGCTCGCTGCCGTACTGCACGGCGTCCTCCCAGGCCTGCTGGACGCCGGCGACGGCCATGAGGGCGGCCACGAGCCGCTCGCCCTGGAAGTTCTGCATGATGTAGTAGAAGCCCATGTTCTCCTGGCCGAGCAGGTACCGGGCGGGGATGCGGCAGTCCTCGAAGGCCAGCTCGGCGGTGTCGGAGCTGTGGTTGCCGACCTTGTCCAGGGTGCGGGCGACGGTGAAGCCCTTGACGTCGGTGGGGAAGAGCACGAGCGAGATGCCGCCGTAGCCTTCGCCTCCGGTGCGCACGGCCAGGGTGATGAAGTCGCAGCGCTTGCCGTTGGTGATCCAGGTCTTGGCCCCGTTGATGACGAGGTCGTCGCCGTCGCGCCGCGCGGTGGTGCTGATGTTGGCGACGTCGCTGCCGGCGTCCGGCTCGGAGATCCCCAGGGCGGCGATGCGCTCGCCGGACATGGCGGGGGCCCAGAACTCCCGCTTCTGCTCGTCCGTGCCGATCTCGCCGATGACGGGGGTGGCCATGTCCGACTGCACGGCGAGCGCCATGTTCAGGCCGGCGCAGCGCGAGCGGCTGAGCTCCTCCATCCAGATGGTGGTGTACCACCAGTCCAGGCCCATGCCGCCGTACTCCTCGGGGCCGCGCAGGCCCAGGAAGCCCATGGCGCCCACGCGCTGGAACACCTCCGAGGGGAACCAGTGCTCCGCCTCCCACTGGTCGACGTGGGGCGCGAGCTCCTTCTCCACGAAGGCGCGGGCCGTGGCGCGGAACATGCGGTGCTCGTCGGTCTCGTTCGGGATGCTCATGGGGGCTCCTGGGTGCGGGCGGCGATCCTACAGAGCCCCGCGGCGAAGCGCCCTGGGAAGCGTCCTGCGGAGGGGACGAGGGCACATCCCAGAAAATGGCCCACGGAGCCCCGGCCGATGCATTCGGAATGTTTGTTGCGGTGGGCGTTGACACCCTGATCGGGGATCCATATAACCCCCTCCTCGCAGCGAACAGCGCTGATTGCCGCGGGGTGGAGCAGTTCGGTAGCTCGTCGGGCTCATAACCCGAAGGTCGTCGGTTCGAATCCGGCCCCCGCTTCCATAATGATTACGGCCACTTAGGTTCATCCTGAGTGGCCGTTTTCAGTTCTGCTGGTCGTCATTTGGTCGTCATGAGAGAATCGGGGTCGACGGAAACCCGATGCTGACGACCTGACCCGAATGGGTCGACGACCAGGGGGCGAGATGAGCGAGTGGGAGAAGACGAGCAAGGTGGGCGTGCGCGTCCGGGACGTTGTGGACGGCAAGAAACAGTACCTGGCGGAGTGGCGGGACCACGCCGGGAAGCGCCACAGCAAGACGTTCGACACCCAGCGGGAGGCCGTGGCCGCGCGCGAGCAGGCCCGCACCACCAGGCGCAGCATCGTGGCCGGGACGTCGGCGCCGCCTCCCGAGGCGAAGACCTTCGGGGA
>CALCXL010000131.1 GCA_937907595.1 uncultured Pseudomonadota bacterium | reverse complement strand
CCAGCGGGACCAAGGGCAGGCCGAGCTGGGGATCATCGTCAGGACGCACCATGGCGGCAGAGGCTAACAGGCGGGGGGCGGCCCCCGCTGGCGTCGTGGTGGCTGGCGTCCTGGGATCAGAGCTGCAAACGCTGGTCGGCGGCGACGTCGGTGAGCACCTGGGTGCTGCCGTCGGGCCAGCGGATCTCCAGGGTGTCCACGACCTCGGCCGAGCCCAACCCGAACTGCAGGACGTCGGTGCGCGTGGAGTGGGCCGACGTCGAGCCCCGCTGGATCTCCTCCCGCAGCACCATGTCGCCCACGGTCGCGGTGACCACGGCGCCCACCGCGTCCCGGTTGATCCCCGTCCCCTCCAGCTCCACCTGCAGCCAGTGGTTGCCCCAGCGGCAGCGGTTGTGCAGCAGGCGCAGGCCGCCCTCGTTCCGGTTGCTGACGATCACGTCCAGGCAGCCGTCCCGGTCGAAGTCGACGACGCCCAGGCCCATGCTCCAGCCGGTCGTCTCCACGCCGGCCGCCTCCAGGCGGGTGAAGGTGCCGCCCTCGTTGAGCATCAGGGCGTCGGGCTCGGCGGTGCCTCGCTGGCCGAAGGGCACGTACAGATCCAGCCAGCCGTCGTTGTCGACGTCCAGGAACTCCACGCCCCAGGAGGACTCCCGCTCCGGCAGGCCGCCGGCGAGGGCGTTGGCGGGCACGGTGACGTCGACGAAGGCGTTGCTGCCCGCGTTGCGCAGCAGGTACTCCGCGGTCTTGCCACCCGTTCGGGGCAGGGGGACCACGCCGTTGGAGAGGTAGATGTCCTGCCAGCCGTCGCGGTCGAAGTCGCCGATGGCCAGGCCCATGCCGGAGATGGCCAGCATGCAGCCGCAGTCCTCGCTGAAGGTGGTGAAGACGTGGCCATCGACCCCGGGGCCGTCGTTGCGAAAGTACTGGTTCGGCGTCACGTGGCCGATGTCGTTGACGACGTAGAGATCCGGGTCGCCGTCCTGATCGAAGTCGCTCCAGCCGGCCACGAAGCCCCAGCCGGAGGTGGGCAGGTACTCCAGCAGGTGGCTGACGTCGGTGAAGATCCCGCCGTCGTTGCGGAAGAGGGTGTCCGGGGCGTCGATGGGGCCCTCGGTGGCGATGTCCCCGCTCTCGGCGTGGGTGACGTAGGCGTCCAGGTCGCCGTCCCCGTCGTAGTCGGCCCAGGCGACCGACGCCGACGTGCCCCCGACCCAGCCCGCCGCGCCGGCCTCCGCCGTGACGTCGGTGAAGTGGTCGCCGTCGTTGCGGTAGAGCCGATCGGGGCCGTCGCGGGCCACCCAGAGGTCCGGGTCGCCGTCCCCGTCGTAGTCGGCGAAGGAGCCGCCGAACTCGCCGCCGAGCTCGCCGCCGAGGCCCCAGCCTTGGGCCACGTCGACGAAGGTGCCGTCGCCCTGGTTGCGGAAGAGGCGCGCCGGGCTGCCGCCCTGGGACACGAAGAAGTCCGGCCAGCCGTCTCCGTCGATGTCGTCCACCGCGATGCCGCAGCCACCCGCCGCCGTGGTGCCGATGCCCGCCTGCGCCGTCCAGTCCTCGAAGACGGGCACGAGGTGGGGGTCCTCGGACTCACCGATCCAGGAGTCGTCGTCGTCGATCGCGTCGTCGTCGTCGATCGCGTCGTCGTCGTCCGCGGGCGGATCGCCGGGGCAGCCGAGGAACAACAGGAGGGCAACGAGGGAGCGCATTCGCTTGCACGATCGCAGCCAGGGGGCCGAACCGCCAGGGTCGATGGTTGAGCGGCGGGCGTGGATCGCGATGTGGCGCGCCGATCAGGGCAGCCGCTGCACCTCCTGGGCGCCGTCGAGGGCGTCGAAGGGCTCTCCGGGGGCCTCCGTCCGGCAGCAGGACTGGAAGCCGGTGACCCACAGGGGGCGGGTCGGATCCAGGGGGGCCAAGGCGGAGAGCGGCACGCGCAGGTCCAGCCCGGCGGGCCCGCTCCAGAAGCAGCCGGCCACCTCGACGCTCCGCTCCCCCCCCACGAGCGCGACCTCGCAGCGGCGACGGGCATCGCCGACCTTCGCGGTCACGCCCACCAGCGTGCCGTCCTGCTCCACCCAGAAGCGGAGCGGGCGGTCGGGCGGGCCGGCCAGGGCGAAGCGGGCGTACAGGGTCTCCCCATCGGCCACGGCGTGGGCGGCCAGGAGATCGGCGCCGGGAGGCAGGGGATCGCCCGGAGGTTCGGCGGCCGCCTGCACCAGCCGGGCTGCGCGCAAGGCCAGCCGGGCGCGCACCTGGTCGCGCTCGGCGTCGGGCACGTCGTCGTCGGAGCAGCCTCCCAACCGCAGGGCGGCGGGGGTGCCGTCGGCGCGGCGGAGCTGCAGGTCCTCGATCAGCCAGGGCGTGGTCCAGAGGGGGCGCGGCCGGAAGCCCAGCGTGATGCGTCCGTCCTTCGCCTGGCCGCAGAAGCGGTAGCGCTCGGGCAGCCAGATCACGTTGCTGTCGTCCTGGCAGCGGGTGTCCGGGTCCGGGCTGAGGACCACCCCGTCCAGCACCACCACCCCCGCCGGCGACTGGCAGCCGCGCCCCAGCGTCACCCAGCCCTCGTAGGTGCCGTCGGCGGGCACGCTCACGCTGAAGGTGACCGGGTAGCGGGGCAGCAGGCCCTGGCCGGCGTTGCGCCAGCGGCCGACCTCCAGCAGGGCGTGGCTGAAGCCGTAGCCCAGCTCGGGGCGGTACAGCGTGGCGGGGAAGGCCCAGGGGCGATCGGGCTCCTGCAGGGCCTCCTCGGGCAGGCCGAAGCGCAGGCTCAGGTTGCTCCACACCCGGGGGGCCAGGTCCACGCGGTAGAGCGCGTAGGCGGGCAGCGTGGCGCCCAGGATCGTCGCCGATCGGGGCAGCTGCGGGTTCATCCGCTCGAAGCGGGCGATGCGATCGATGCGCTTGTCCTCGTGCACGCCGGGCACGCGCTGGCGCAGGATCGCGGCCCCGGGGGACGAGCTCACCACCACGACGTGGGGCACCGCGGGGCCGGCGGGGGCGCTGCCGTCCAGGATGGGCTGCAAGGGGGGGAAGGGCAGGTCCAGCAGGTTGATGCGGCCCCGGGTGCGACGGCCGCCCAGCACCAGGTCCAGCTCGTAGAGGTCCGGCTCCACCTGGTAGAGCATCTGGGAGTAGTCCAGGGCCAGGCCCAGGCGCTGGTCGTGGCGCCAGGCCTGGTGGGCCTCGGGGCCGTCGAGCTCGGCCAGGAAGGCTTCGTAGCGCAGGGCGAAGCGGGGACGACGCCAGTTGAGGACGTCGCCGGGGGGCACGTCGGCCAGGACAAGGGGCGGCTGGCCGGTCTGCAGGGCGATCGCCTCCACCATCGCCGCCGTCGCGTCCCGGGCCTCCGTGACCACCCGCCCCGTGCGGCCGGTGAGCAGGGCGAGCGAGTTGCTCGGCGACGAGGGGGTCGTCGCCAGCACGCAGAGCCCGAACAGGGCCAGACCGCGGGGGGCTGCCTGGAAGGGACGAAGGCAGCGCTCCACCAGGGCGCCCGCCGCGATCCAGGGCGCCGGGAACAGCAGGATGAAGTAGCGGGGCGCGCGGTAGGGGCCCAGGGTGGGATCGCCGATCTCCGAAGGCCAGGCCACCACCAGCACCAGCACCGCGAAGGCGCCGGCCATCCACAGGAGCAGGAAGCGGTCCTCCAGGGCCTTGCCCTCCCGGGGACGCAGGGCCCGCAGGCCGGCCAGGAGGACCCCGCCCAAGCCCGTCGCCAACCCCGCCCAGTTGGCGCCCACGGCGTGCATCAGCCCGCCCACGTTCATGCGGCCGAGCAGGATCTGGTGGACGGTGACCGTCGCCTCGCCCAGGCGCTGCAGCACCGGGGTGCCCATCGCCTGCCCCATCGCCGTGTGCATGGTCGACGTGCCGGAGACCGCCTTGCGGGTGAAGGTCAAGACGGCGAGGCCGTCGGCGGTGCCCAGGAGGATCCAGGCCAGGGGCAACCCCACCGCCACCGCGGCGCCCCCGAAGGCCAGGCTGAGGCGCAGTCGGTGGCCCCGAGGTGCCAACGCGAGGCACATCAGCCCGAAGATCGGCAAGGCGGGCCCGTAGAAGAAGCGTACGTAGAGGCCCAGGGCGATCGTCGCGGAGGAGCCGGCCACCAGCAGGGCCGAGCGTCGACGCAGGCCGGAGTGCAGGAAAAGCAGGGAGACCAGCAGGACCAGCGGGTCGTTGGGCAGACCCACGGCCGGGGTGCTCAGCAGGAGCGGGCTGGTGGCGGTGAGCAGGGCGGCGACGAGGGCGGCGGTGGAGCCGAAGAGGCGTCGCGCGAGCACGAAGGTCGCCACGGTGGTCGCGGCGGCGAGGGCGGCGGCCAGCACCCGCGGCAGCAGCACGCTCTCCCCGAAGATCCCGAACAGCGCGCCCAGCAGCCGGTGGAAGGCCGTGGTGGTGTACGGCATGGGAAAGGCGCTGTGGGCGCGGCCCTCGGTGAGATCGGCCACCACGGCGTGGATGGCGACCTGGTCCTTGAGCCAGGGGTGCAGCAGGTAGGGCAGGCGCAGGAACTCGGCAAGGGCCAGGATTGCGGCCAGGCCGGCCCAGGCGGCGCGGAGAGAGGCGGAGGACTCAGGCGGGGCGTCGGCCGCGGTCATGTCCTGCCCGGGGCCTCCGGATCACCCCTCCCCGGGGATCGGGATGACCTCCTCGAGTTCGATGGTGATGGGCACGTCGGCCGGGCCGCGCACGTACTTTGCGGCGGGCTTGCTGCTCAGGTCGCCGGTGTCCGGGAAGCCGCTGCCATCCAGGTCCAGGACCACGATCAGGTCCAGGCCGTCGGGCACCTCGGCCTCCAGGGTGACGGGCCAGTTCAGCTTGGTGGGCTGGCTGACCCAGAGAAACGCAGGACGAGCCGTCGGCGGCCAGGCGAAGGGCTCCGCGGGCGGCAGCCCCACCACCATGAAGCGGCCGGTGCGGATGAAGGGCAGCCGGACCTCGGTGCTGAGCTTGAGGGTGCGCGCCGCCCCGCCGTCCGCGGTGGGCGTGGAGGGGTCCGAGTCGGGCCCGTCGGCCGCGTCCTCGGAGAAGACGGTGGGCCGGTAGTCGTCTTCGGTGATGCCGCGGCCGAGGATCAGGGCGAACTCCTCGGCCTCCGGCGCCTTGGCGAAGTCGTCGCCCAGGATCGTCGCAGGGTCGCCGACGCTGGGCAGCCGGTCGCCGTCGGCGTCGATGCTCAGCTGCACGATCATGCCCATGGGCAGCTTGAGCTCCGCGTGGTGGGGCCAGGCGTCCGGCGTGAACTCGGCGCTGCGCCACACGAAGTCGGCGCGGTCCTCGTCGGGGGTGCCGGGGCGCTCGGGCTCGCGGCCGACGACCATCAACACCGTGGGGCCCTTGGGGCGGCTGGAGCCGGGCACGTCGATGGCGAGGGCGCGCTTGACGAAGATCGGCTCCGTCGGACCGGCGCCCTGCCCCGGGCCTGAGGGATCGCCGGGGGCGCCGGCTCCGGGCTCGGTGGGGTCGCCGGCGCGCCGCTCGCCGAAGCGGCCGTCCACGACGATCGTGAGGCTGCCGCCGCCCTTGTAGGCCACGGGGCCCGACGTCAGGTCACCTTCGCCGGGCACGGGGTCGGCGTCCTGGTTGACGACGACGAAGTAGGTCATGCCCTCGGGCAGGGGCGCCTTGACCGCCACCTTCGGCCCCAGATCCACCTCCGCCGAGGTCCAGAAGAACGCCGGTCGCTGCCCGCCCTTGATCCAGCTCCCCTCGACCTGGTCCTTCTTGACCCCCAGGAAGGAGACGGTGCCGCGCTTGCGCGTCTCCACCTGGATCTCCAGGGTCACGGGGATCTCCTCGCCGGGAGGCACCATCGCCGGCGCGTCGGCCGGGGGCTCGCCCACATTGGCGGTGCGGCCCGATCCGCCGCGGTCGTCGGCGCCGGGCGGACCGTCGGTGCCGCAGCCGAGCAGGGGCAGCAGGAGCAGGAGCGGGAGCAGGAGGGACCAGCGGGTCGTCAGCATGAGGGCATCCTTCGCAGGCGAGATTCTGCCCCGGGGAGGCTGGATTGACCACCGGGGGGGGCGAGGGCTGGGCGCATGGCGGTCGGCGGAGGCTGCGGGGGGGGATTCCCTGGACGCGCGGCGGTGCTACATGTGCGGCGATGTCATCCCCCGCCGACAGCCCTCTGGCGCGCCAGGCCCGCCTCCTGGGTCGCTACCTGCTCCTCGAGGAGCCGGCCGATTCGGTGGTGGACGCCTACGTGGAGGGCTGCGCGGCCCTGTTCGACGAGGCGGAGGGCCCCCGGACGGACCCCCTGGTCGACCTGGCCACCCGCCGGCCCGCGCTCCTCCCCCTGCTGGACGGGGCCGTCGCCTGGCGGGGCGCCGACGAGCTCCTGCGGCGCAAGATCCTGCTGATGCTCGCGGTGGCCGAGGCCTCGCCCGCGCACACCGCCGCCTTCCTGGACGGGACCCAGCCCGAGCCCGGCACGCTCCGGCGGGTGGCGATCGAGCTGCTCGCTGGGGGCCTCAAGGCGGGCCTGGGCCTCACGCTGCTGCGGGCGATGGGCCGATGAGCGCCCTCTTCGATGCCATCGTGGTGGGGTCGGGGCCCAGCGGGGCCTGGGCGGCCGACGCCCTGGTGCGCGGGGGTGCGAAGACCCTCCTGCTGGACGCCGGGCACGTCGCCCCCCCCTCCGTCGACGTGCCCGAAGAGGACTTCGAGGCCCTGCGCCGCCGCGACCCCGACCAGCGCCGCTACCTGCTGGGCGACGCCTTCGAGTGCGTCAGCTTCGACAACGTGCGCACCGGCGGACAGGTCACGGCGCCGCGGCGCTGGGTGGGCGCCCTGGCGCCGGAGGCCACGCCGATCCGCTCCAGCACCTTCCGCGCCATGGAGGGCCTGGCCTGGGGCGGGCTGGGCGCTGCTTGGGCGGCGGTGGCGGTGCCCTTCGACGACCACGACCTGGCCTCCGCCCCCCTCCGGCGGGCCGACCTGGCCGAGGACCTGCGCGCGGTCTGCGATCGGATCGGCGTCTCCGCGGGGCAGGACGCGCTCACCGAGGCCCTGGGCGACCCCGGCGGCCTCATGCCCCCCCTCCCCTCCAGCCCCGGCACCGACGCCATGCTGGAGCGGTACCGCAGGAAGCAGGCGAGCCTGCTCGGCCGGGGCCTGGTCGTGGGTCGCCCCTGGCTGGCGGCGCTGAGCGAGGACCGCGACGGCCGCCGGAAGCACCCCCTGCTGGACCTGGACTTCTACGCGGACGTGGGCCGCAGCGTGTGGCGTCCGCCGATCCTGCTGGAGGCGCTGCCGGAGCTGGCGACCGAGCGGGGGCTGCTGGTGGAGCGCTTCATCCAGGAGGCCGACGGCGTGCTGCGCGTGGAGGCCCGGGCCACCGAGGGCCGACGCCGCCGCGTGTTCCGCACCCGCCGCCTGATCCTCGCGGCCGGCGCCCTGGGATCGGCCCGCATCGCCCTGCGCTCCCTGGACCCCGACGCGTCGCTGCCCCTGGCCTGCAACCGCCTGCGCTACGCCCCCTGCCTGGACCTGCGCCAGCTGGGCCGGGTCCACCGCGGTCCCCGCCACAGCCTGAGCCAGGCCCTGATGCTCTACCGCCCCCCGGGGCAGGGCGCCGCGGTCTTCGCCCAGGTGCACGCCTACCGCTCGCTGCTGCTGTGGAAGCTGGTACGCGAGTCCTTCCTGGCCGCCCGCGAGTCCCGCAAGCTGCTGCTGGAGCTCAACCCGGCGATGACCGTGCTGTCGATGTACCAGGGGCACCGCCCCTCGGATGGACAGCGCCTGCGGCTGGTGGACGACGTCCTGCACGTCGACTTCCCCGCCGACCCGGGGGCCGACGCGCGCGCCGTCGCCAACGAAGACGCCTTCCTGGCCCTCGTCCGTCGCTTGGGCTGGCTGCCCCTGCGTCGCGTCCAGGCCGAGGCCGGCGCCAGCATCCACTACGCGGGCACCCTGGCGATGTCCGTCGACGACCGCCCCCTCACCACGGCACCCGACGGCCGGCTGCGGGGCACGTCCGGGGTCTACGTCGTCGACGGATCGGTGCTGCCGGAGCTGCCGGCCAAGCCCCTGACGCTGACCTGCATGGCCAACGCCCGGCGGGTGGGACGGGGCGTCGCCTCTGGGCTCTGATCGGGTCGGCCAGTCTCTCCGCCGCCGCCGCGCAGCTACCCCGTGAGCCGCTTCACAGCGTCGTGGTACTCCCGGACGATGTCCTCGACGATCTGCCCGATGGGCTTGATGTCGGTGATGGTCGACACCCCCTGCCCGGCGCTCCAGATGTCCAGCCAGCGCTTCGCGCCCTCGGGGGTGAGGTCGGGCTGGTGGGCGTCGGGCACGGTCGCCTTCAGGAAGTTGGCGTGGGTGCCGCTGACCTGGTCCGTGTAGACGATGTCGTCGTGGGTGCTGTCCACCACCATCTGCTTGTAGGCGTCCTGCGCGCCGCACTCGGTGGAGGCGATGAAGCGCGTGCCCATGTAGGCGAGCTCCGCCCCCAGGGCCAGGGCCGCCGCCACCTGCTCGCCGCCGCTGATGCAGCCCGCGCCGATGATCGGGATGCCCAGCTCCCGGCGGAGGTAGGGGATGAGGACGTAGGGGTTGAGGGTGCCCGCGTGGCCGCCCGCGCCCTGGCTGACGCCGATGACCGCGTCGACGCCGGCCGACTTCGCCTTCTGCCCGTGGCGCAGGTTGATGACGTCGTGGAAGACGGTCACCCCGTGGGCGTGGGCCGCCTGCACGATCGGCGTGGGGTTGCCGTAGCTGGTGATCATCACCGGCACCTCGTACTGCAGGCACAGCTCGACGTCCCGGCGCAGGCGATCGCTCTGGGTCAGGCCGATGGTGACGTTGATGGCGAAGGGCTTGTCGGTCTTGCTGCGGATCCACTGCAGGTCCGCCTCCAGGGCCTCGGCGCTGCGGGCGTTCAAGCTGGGCATGGAGCCCAGGATCCCCGCCTCCGCGCAGGCGACGATCATCTCCTTGTTGCTGATGATGAACATGGGCGCGGCGACCAGGGGGTAGCGCAGGCCCAGGCGGCGGGAGAGGGGGGTGGAGAACGTCGGCATAGGTAGACCTCCTACCAGACCCTTCGGGCCGTGGCAGTCAGGGCGGGTA
>CALCXL010000130.1 GCA_937907595.1 uncultured Pseudomonadota bacterium | reverse complement strand
TGGACGACGACGACTCGGCCACGGACGACGACGACGCGGTGGACGACGACGACTCCTCCAGCGACGACGACGACGCGGTGGACGACGACGACTCCTCCAGCGACGACGACGACAGCGCCAACGCGAGCTTGTCGTGGGTGGAGCTGACGACCGGGCCGTCGTCGGTCACCACGCGGGAGTCGGTGACCGTCACGGTCACGGCGCACTACAGCGACAGCAGCTCGGTGGTCATCACCGACCTCATCGACGTCGGATTCGACACCGACGTCGCCTCGGGGAACCCCGACCCCCAGTGGCTGGGCTTCGACCTCAGCAGCGTCACGGCCGGGGCGTTCGAGCTCTCGGCGACGGTGGGCTCGGAGGAGTCGTCGTCGGTGCTCATCAGCTTCGCCGCCGCCCCGGTCGAGGCCGGCGACTTCGTGGCCAACGAGCTCCTGGCCGACGGCACGGCCGGTGACGCCAACGGGGACGGCTTCACCGACGCGGGCGAGGACGCGTTCGTCGAGTTCGTCAACGTCAGCGACATCGAGCTCAGCCTGGACGGCGTGCGCATCTACGACAACGACCAGGACCTGACCGTGGCCGCCCGCCACACCTTCGGCTTCGACGACGTGTCCCTGCCCGGGGAGGCCCTGGTGGTCTTCGGCGGCGGCAACCCCGCCGCGGCCCCCGCCAACGCCCAGTTCTTCGTGGCCGACAACGCCAACGACCCCGGCATCCCGCTGCTGCTGGCCCTCAACCCCACCGGCGACGCCGTGCGCATGCGCCTGGCCGACGACACCCTGGTGGCCCAGGTGGAGTTCGGCTCGGTCGGCGTGGGCAGCCCGGACGCCAACATCGACGAGTCGATCAACCTGGACCCGGACCTCGTGGGCAGCACCTGGGACGCGCACTCGACCGTCTCCACGGGCGGCGAGCTCTTCTCGCCGGGGCTGCGCACGGACTTGACGACGTTCTAGGGGGGGGGCCGCGCCCGCCCCTTCGCCACCAGCGGAGATCCGGGGACCCTCCCCCCGCGGTTTGACCCCCGCAGCCCCGCCCCGCCATATTGCGCGGCATGTCGAACCTCCTGAACCAGAGCTCCTACGTTGAGGGCATCTACGCCCCCGTCTCCGACGAGTTGACCGCCTCCGACCTGCGGGTCGTGGGTGAGATCCCGGCGGATCTGCACGGCGTCTTCGCCCAGAACTCGCCGAACGCGGCCCTGCCGCCCATCGGCTTTCCCCACTGGTTCGACGGCGACGGCATGGTGCACGCCCTGCACCTCGACGGCGGTGAGGCCACCTACCGCAACCGCTACGTGCAGACCGCCAAGCTGGCCGCCGATCGCGCCGCCGGCCGCCAGCTCCGCCCCGGCATCCTGATGCCCTTCGACCCGGCGGACGCGACGCCCGAGCCGGACACCGCCAACACCGACCTGGTCTGGCACGGCGGCGACCTGCTGGCCCTGCACTACCTGGGCGGCGAGCCCCACCGCCTGGACCCGGTCACCCTGGAGACGCGAGGCATCCAGACCTGGGGAGGCGCCCTGGACTGCGGCGTGGCCGCGCACCCCAAGGTCTGCCCCCAGACCGGGGAGATGATGTTCATCGACTTCGGCTTCCGGGAGGCGCCCTGGCTGCGCTACGGCGTGGTCGACGCGGCCGGCAAGCTGGTGCATCGCCTGGACGTGGACATCCCCCAGCCCACCTTCATGCACGACATCGCCATCACCACCCACCACACGGTCTTCCTGGACCTGCCCATGACCTGGGACCAGGGCGCGCTGGCGGCGGGCAAGCGGCGCATCCGCTTCAACAAGGAGACGCCGTCGCGCTTCGGCGTGGTGGCGCGGCGGGGGACCCAGGTGCAGTGGTTCGAGACCCCGGCTTGCTACGCCTACCACACGATCAACGCCTGGGAAGAGCAGGACGCCGCCGGCAACACCGTGGTCCACATGACCGGCTGCCGCATCGACGACCCCATCCCCAGCACCCCCCACGCCACGGAGCCCACCGTGCCGCGGCTGACCTTCCTGCGGCTGGCCCCCTTCCTGTGGAAGTGGACCTTCAACCTGGGCACGGGCGCCGTGACGTCGGAGCAGCTGGACGACGTGGCCACCGAGTTCCCGCGCATGAACGATCGCCACCTGGGTACGCGCACGCGCTACTCCTGGAACCCGCGCATCGGCCCCGCGCCGACCCTCGTGTTCGACGGGCTCATCAAGTACGACGACCAGGGGCCGACCATCGCCCACGGCTACGGCGACGCGGTGGGCGGGGAGGCGGTCTTCGCGCCCCGACCCGGCGCCACGGCCGAGGACGACGGCTGGATGCTGGTCTACGTTCACGACGGCGACGGCTCGGAGCTCCGCATCCTGGACGCCGCCACCATGGACCTGGCCGCTCGGATCGAGCTGCCCCAACGCATCCCCTTCGGCTTCCACGCCGCCTGGGTGCCTGGACAGGAGCTGCGCGCATGAAGCCCTTCCGTCGAGTCTTCGTGGTGGGCGGCGCCCACACCACCTACATGGGCAAGGCCCGCGCCGACTTCGTGCACCCCAAGCAGGTCACGGCCGAGCGCCGCAACCCCACCCTGGAGGAGCACCTGCAGGCCAGCGTGCGCGCCACGTTCGAGGCCACGGGCGCGGACCCCTCGGCCGTGGACAAGGGCTACGTCAGCAACTTCCTGGGCGAGTGCTTCGCGCGGCAGGGGCACCTGGGCTCCATGCTCGCGGCGGTGGACCCGGCGCTGGAGGGCAAGCCCTTCGCCCGCATCGAGGCGGCCTGCGCCAGCGGCTCGGCGGCCATCGCGGCCTGCATCGACGCCATGCAGGCGGGCTGCGACGTCACCCTGGTGGCCGGCGTGGAGGTGGAGACCAACGTGCGCGGCAGCGAGGGCGTGGACCACATGGCCCTGGCGGCGCACTGGGAGCAGCAGCGCGGCCTGAGCCAGTTCGTCTTCCCCCACCTCTTCGGGGTCCGGGCGAAGGCCTGGAAGGAGGCCTTCGGCGGCACGTCGGAGGACCTGGCGCGCATCGTGGTCAAGGCCTACGCCAACGCCAACCGCAACCCCCAGGCCCTCAACCACACCAGCGCCATGACGCTGGAGCACGCGGACACCCCCTCGGATCGCAACTTCCTGTTCCTGGAGGATCCGGAGCTGCACGCGCACATGCGGCTGACGGACTGCACGGCGTTCACCGACGGCGCCTCCAGCGTGCTGCTGGCGACGGAGGACGGGCTGAAGCGCCTGGGCATCGCGCCGGGGGACTGCACGGAGATCCTGAGCTACGCCCACTCGGTGCGCGGCCTGGGCAAGCCCACGGACGGCGCGCGGCTGGTCAACGTGCAGGGCGCGGCCAGCCAGGCCTACGCCGACGCGGGCATCACGGCGCAGGACGTCGACGTGGCCGAGGTGCACGACTGCTTCAGCGTGACCGAGGCCCAGCACTACCCGGCCCTCGGCTTCTGCGCTGAGGAAGACAGCCCCGCGCGCATCCGCGACGGCTCCTTCGCCCTGGACGGCTCCCTGCCCGTGAACCCGGGCGGCGGGCTGATCGGCTTCGGCCACCCCATCGGCGCCACCGGGGTCAAGCAGGTGCTGGAGGTGCACCGCCAGATGCGCGGGGCCTGCGGCGACTACCAGATGGCCGAGCGCCCGCGGATCGGCGTGACCAGCAACCTGGGCGGCGACGATCGCACCGGCATCGTCATGGTGCACGCCGCGGTGGGCTGATCGCCCAGAACCAAAGAACCACCGAACTTTCTAAAGCACCCCGCCCCCTCTCCGAAGAGGTAGGCACGCACCGAAACGGGGGAGAAGCGAGGGCATCATGAACGACGAACTGAAGCGAGAATTCGCCCCCGAGATGGGGCTGGATCGGCTGCTCGAGGACCTGGTCCGCGACGGCTGGCTCATGGGCATGAACGCGGGCGTGGACCCGGCGATGGTGCGCATGGATCCCGGCACGGGCAGCTGCAACCGCGCCTACTTCCTGGCCCTGGCCGACCGCGCCATCGGCGACTCGGAGATCGGTCAGCGCCGCGCCGAAGACGGCCCCAGCCCCGGCTCGGTGGCGGTCCTGTCGGTGCGCGTCCTGGACTGGGCCGGCCTGGCCAAGAGCGTGGGTGAGGAGGTCCGCCTGGACCTGGCCCGCCGCGTGGCCCGCGTCCTGCGGGAGGTGCTGCGCGTCGACGACGTCATCGGCCGCACCGCTGAGGACACGTTCAGCCTGCTGCTGCGCGGCTGCCCCGAGGAGCTTCACGCCCAGATCTCCGAGCGCTGCCGCGTCGCCCTCAACCGCGAAGAGGTCGTGGCCGACGGCGTCACCCACCACGTCCGCGTGGCCGCCGCCACCCACGTCTGGAGCGGCGAGTCCGCCGGGGACCTGGTCGACGCCTGCGCCGAGCGCCTCAACGACGGCTGACAGGCCCGGGCCGCCGGGTCCGCTCCATCGCATCGGTGCTTCGACTGGCCGCCTCCTCCGGGGGCGGCTTGTCCGCTCTTGGGGGCCGCGCGGCGCCCTCAACCCGTCGATCAGAACCGCAGGGACACGCTCCCGTGCAGCCCGCCGTCCAGGCCGGGGCCGAAGGACATGCCCGCGAACTGCGGTCGCACGCGGCGGGGCTCGCCGGCGAACTCGCCCTTCTCCAGGCGGCGCTCGATGGCCTCGCGGGAGAAGTCGGCGTCGGCGGCCAGGATGACGTTGCCGGCGATGAGCGTGCCCAGGCCCGACCCGATCAGGATGGGGGCCACGGTGCCCTCGATGCCCGTGGTGGGCAGGAAGCCGGTGGTGGAGCCGTAGGTCAGGCCCAGGGGGACAACGAACATGCTGGCGCCGGCGATGGACATGACCAGGCCGCCCTTGAAGCGCTCCGACGGCTCGGTCAGGCCCGCGGCGACGGCGGCCATGTGCGCCCCGCCCGCCGCGCTGACGACGGAGCCTCCGGCCAGGACCATGCCGGCCACGAACTGCCCCGGCCACAGGTAGTAGCCCGAGATCAGGGGCGAGCTGACCATGAGCACCGCGCCTCCGGCCATGGAGGGCACCATGGGGGCGATGGAGAGGGCGTGGCCCACGGTGGCGTCGCCCAACCGCTCCTTGAGCAGGTCCCGGTCCAGGCCGTCCAGGTGCACGCCGGGCTGGCCGTACTCGGTGGCGTCGTTGAGGGGGCGGTAGTACCGGGAGCGGGAGGGGCGCTCGTCGGCCCAGTCCTCGTCGTCGTCGTCGTCGTCGTTGCCGACGCGCCCCCGATCGGGGAGGACCTCGATGGTCTCGATCTGATCGCGCAGCAGCTCGATCATGCGGCCGTCCTCCAATTGCAGCACCAGGTGCGCGCTGGAGCGTTCGACGACGATGCCCTCGAGCACCTGCCCCGCGGCGGTGGTGACGCGGCGGGGCGCGTCGCCGGCCAGGGCGGGCAGGGAGAGCAGCAGGGAGCAGAGGATCAGCAGCAGGGTCAGCGATCGCGTCGACATGGGGCCTCCGGAGTCTGCGGGGGGCGAACGCAAGGACCGGGCCGGATCGATCGGGCCGCCGCCCGCCCCGCTCACCAGGCCAGGCTGAGGCCACCCGAGAGACCGCCCACCGTCGGGGCACCCCAGACCGCCAGGAGCTGCGGGGGGGAGGCAGCGGACCGGCGGCGTCGGCGCTCCCGGGACTCCACCTGATCGTCGGCCAGGTTCTTGGACTCACGGGCGTCGCTCATGAGGATCGTGTTGCCGACGATGACCGAGCCCAGACCCAGCCCCACCAGGACGGCGATCGCCGGGCCCTCCTGGTCGTTCTGGCCGGGGACCTCGCCGGTCAAGATGCCGTGGGCCAGGGCGAAGGTCCCGGTGTACAGCGCGGCCCCGGCGATACCGAAGCTCAGGCCGAGCTTGATGGCCAGGGTGTCGCGCTTCACGCCGTAGCCCTCGCGGGCCACCATGGCGCCCAGCACGGCGCTGCCCGTGGAGCCCAACAGCAGGGCCGAGCCTACGGCGCCCATGCCCACGCGAATGCCCGTGTTGAAGCCGCCGACCACCAGGGGCGCCGAGGCCAGCTCGATGAAGCCCAGGGACATCAGGGGGATGGTGGGGGCGACGGAGAGCGCGTGGCCCAGGGTGGCCTTGAGGTAGCGGTCCTCCCAGACCTCCAGCTCCTGGGAGTCGCTGTCCTGGTCGGCCCAGTCCGTCTGGAAGCGGCGGGACTCGCCCTCCGGCAGGTCGCGGTCCCGGGGGGCGGTGGCGCCGGGCGCGGGGGCGTCCGAGGTCGGGGAGGGCAGGGTGGCGCCGCCGGTCAACACCTCGATCTGGTCGATGGTGTCCAGGCCCAGCTCCACGGCGCTCCCGTCGTCGCGCTGCAGCACCACGAAGCTGTCGCCGCGCTCCAGGATGTAGCCCACCTCCACGTCGCCGTTGAGCAGCGTGATGCGGCGCTTGAGCTCCCCGGCCTGCGCGGGCAGGGAGATCAGCAGCAGGAGGAGCAGGGCAGCGACGAACGGGACGCGACAGGTCATGGGACCCCCAGGGGAACGGTGCACGGTAGCTGGCGGCGGGGTACGCAACCAACGTGCCGACCGGTCGCGCCGGATCGTGGGAGCCGCCTTGCGCCTCGGGGGGCTGCGTTCGACACTGCGGCCCTCGGAGGATCCATGAGCGAAGAGGCGATCGCAGCAGCGCTGGAGCGGGCAGGCCAGGCCCTGGGCAAGGGGGACCTGGACGCGGCGGAGGCCGCATTCCACGGGGGGCTGGAGGCGGCGCCCGGCGACGGCACCCTGCTGGGTGGCCTGGCGGTCGTCGCCATGCAGCGCGGGGACATGGAGGAGGCGGCCCGCCGCGGACGCATCGCCCTGGACGCCGGCGCGGGCGGAGTGGAGGTGCCCTACAACCTGGGCTTCGCGCTTCTGCAGTTGGAGCGGGAGGAGGAGGCCGCCGCCGCCTTCCTGGCCGCCTTCGCCGCGGACCCCACCCGCCCTGAGCCGATCGGACAGCTGCTGCAGTTGGGGCGCATCCCCGGCCAGGAGGGCGAGCCCGCGGGCGACCCCGTGGCGCTGGACACCCTGGATCGCCTGGAGCTCTACACCCACCTGGCCCAGCGGCAGGCCGGCGGCGCGGACTCCTCCAGCTTCGAGGGTTGCTGGGTCTGGGCCACGGAGCGCGGCGCGCCCTGGGGACGCACGGCCGCCTGGCTGATGCAGCAGGGCGCGCACAGCGACGTGGAGGTCCTGCAGCGCCTGCCCGAGCGCGACGAGCACCTGGCCCGGAGCGTGGTGGCGGGCCTGATCATGGCCCCCAACGACGTGGTGGAGGCCGCGTTGCGCGACTTCCCCGGCGTGGTGCTTATCGGCCCCGACGAGCCGGTGCCCTCCTTGCCGGAGCCGGCAGAGAACCCCGGCGGCGCCTTCCTGGTCGTGCGCCTGGACCCCGTGGCCGACCGCCCCCAGATCCCGTCCCAGCGCACCCACGCCGCCGTCGTCTTCACGGCGCTGGTCGAGCGGCTGCACGAGTTCGGCTCGGAGTCCTCGGTGGTGCTCACGGTCGACCCTGCGGTGCACGTGGGCCCGCGCCGCGTCTGGCTGATCACCCCGGTCTCGGAGGCGGAGGTCGTGGCCGACTGGTCCGGCGAGGACGACCAGGGCCGCCCCCTGGACCCCGAGCTGCTGCCGGGCCCGCGCCCGGTGCCGGCGGGGGCGATGCCCCTGAGCATGCCGGGCATCGACCCGGTGAGCCTGGCCGCGCTGGCGGCGGACATGGGCTTCGTCGAGGAGGTCCGCCCCGACCCGAACGGCGGCACCCTCTACTTCGACGCCGACGTGGTCGGCCGCCGCCCCTTGCAGTGGGAGCTGCTCCTGGGCCGCCTGGCCAAGCTCGTGCCCCGGGGCAGCGCCAGCCTGGCGCTCTGGCGGCAGGGCGGCGTGGAGAAGATGGGCGTCTTGCACCGCGAGGGCCCGCCCGACGTCTTCACCCTCAAGCAGAGCTGGCCCGCCTCCCAGAGCAAGCTGGACCTGCCGGTGCCGATGGACGCGCAGCTGATGGCTCGGGCGCTGTTCGAGGCGCCTCGGAGCGGCAAGCACTACGGCGGGTGAGGGGGCGCGCTCAGACGTACCGCCGCACCACCCGCCCCGCGCTGCTCGCGTAGCCGCCGCCAAACAGGTTGGCGTGCACCAGCAGCGGGTACAGGTTCCACAGGTCCACGCGCTCGGCGAAGCCCGGCTGCAGGGGCCAGGCGGCCTGGTAGGCGGCGTGGAACGAGGCGGGAAACCCCCCGAAGAGCCGGGTGAAGGCGAGCTCCGCCTCCCGGCAGCCGAAGTGCACCGCGGGGTCGAAGATCCACGGCGCACCCTCGGCGTCGGCCGTCCAGTTGCCGCCCCACAGGTCCCCGTGCAGGAGGGCTGGGGGCTCCGGGGGCAGCAGGTCGGGCAGGCGCGCGATCAGGCGATCCAGGGCGTGCCGCAGGGAGGTCGGCACCCCGGATCCGGCCGCCTGCGCGCTCAACCGCTGGGCCCCGAAGAAGCCGGGCAGGTCCTCCGTCCAGCGGTTGGGCTGGGGCAGGGAGCCGATCCAGTTGTCCGTCGCCCAGCCGAAGGCCTCCGCGCTGCGGCGGTGCTGCTCCGCCAGGCCCTCGCCCAGGGCCGCCCCGGTGGACGGGGTCGCCGGCCCCGCCTCGATCCACTCCAGGGCCAGCCAGCCCTCGCCCTGCCCCAGCACCTTCGGCACCTTCAGGGAGCCGCCCCGCAGCGCCTCCAGGCCCGCCGCCTCGGCCGCGAACATGCCCGACGTCGGCCGATCGTTGCTCTTGACGAAGGCGGGGCCGGTCGGCAGATCGACCCGCCAGGCGCGGTGGATGTCGCCGCCGGAGACGGGGCGGTGGGGGGCGTCCGGGGCGCCGAGCGCGGCCAGGGCGGGCCCGATCACGCGCGCTCGGCCTCCAACTCCAGGGCCCGGGCCAGCACGCGCTCGCAGCCGTCGACCACGATGCGGTAGACCTGCTCGAAGCCCTCGCGGCCCCCGTAGTAGGGGTCCGGCACGCCGTCGCCGTCGAAGACCGCGTCGTCCACGAAGTCCGTGAAGCGGACGATCTGCGCGGTGGAGTTGGGGAAGGACCGCGCCCGCATGTCCCGCTCGTTGGCGCCGTCCATGGCCACCAGCAGGTCGAACTCGTAGTAGTCCGAGTCCTCCAGCCGCCGGGACACCAGGTCGCCGATGCGCACGCCGTGCCCCGCCGCCACCGCGGTCATGTTGGCGTCCGGGGGCTCCCCGTTGTGGTAGGCCGACGTCCCGCAGGAGTCGACGTCGACGCGCCCCTGCAGCCCGCGATCGCGGATCAGGTCCCGGAGCACGCCGTGCGCCATGGGCGAGCGGCAGATGTTGCCCAGGCAGACGAACAGGACGCGGATCACGCCCGGCGGCGCCGCAGGCCGATCAGGCCGAGCAGGAGCAGGGCCAGGCCGCCCTGGCCGGGGCTCGCGTCCACGGCGGTGCAGCCGCAGCCGCCGGCGTTGCCCGACTCGCAGTCCGAGTCGGTGCTGTCCGGGTCCCCGTCGCAGTCGTTGTCCAGGCCGTCGCCGCAGAGGTTCTCCACCTCCTGGGGGTAGACGTCGCCGATGTCGTCGTTGCAGTCCCCGCCGCCGCAGGAGAAGGACTCGTGCCCGTCGCCGTCGCGGTCCCGCACGATGCCCTCGTCGATGCGGTCGGCCTCGGGGAGATCCGGGTCGTCGCAGTCGTTGTCCAGGTCGTCGCAGATCTCCCGCGCGTTGGGGTAGGTGTCCGGGTCCAGGTCGTCGCAGTCGCCGTCGCAGGTGGGCACGCCGTCGGCGTCTTCGTCCGCCTCGCCGCCGTCCAGGAAGGCGCCGTCGCAGTTGTTGTCCTGGGCGTCGCAGATCTCCGGGGCCAGGGGGTGCACCGTGGGGTCGGCGTCGTTGCAGTCGGTGCCGCCGCAGTCCGCGTCGAAGGCGAAGTCGTTGTCCGCGTCGGTGGTGGTGGTGTCCCCGTCGCAGTTGTGGTCCTCGCCGTCGCAGAACTCCTCCACGCCGGGGTTGAAGGCGGCGTCCAGGTCGTCGCAGTCGTCGCCGCCGCACAGGGCGTTGGTGTAGCCGTCCGCGTCGGCGTCCAGGCCCAGGTCCAGCCCGTCGCAGTCCTGGTCGATGCCGTCGTCGCAGACGTCCACGCCGTCGGGGTTGCTGGTGGCGTCGGCGTCGTCGCAGTCCTCGCAGGTGCTGAAGCCGTCGGCGTCTTCGTCCAGCGAGGGGCTCAGGCTGGCGTCGGTGTCGTCGCAGTCGTCGCCGTTGCACTCGGGGGAGGTGTGCCCGTCGCCGTCGGCGTCGATGTCGTCGGCGAAGCCGTCGCAGTCGTTGTCGAAGTTGTCGCCGCAGACCTCCACGTTGCCGGGGAACTGCAGGGGCGTGTTGTCGTTGCAGTCCTCGCAGCGGTTGCTGCCGTCGCCGTCGGAGTCGATGCCGGGGTGCACGAACTCGTTGCTGTCGTCGCAGTCGTCGCCGCCGATGCACGCCGTGGTGACGTAGCCGTCGCCGTCCGCGTCGCCCGGCTCGTCGACCCCGTCGCAGTCCTGGTCCAGGCCGTCGGCGCAGACCTCCTGGTTGCCCGGCCAGAGGTTCGGGTCGTCGTCGTCGCAGTCCAGGCAGTAGTTGGTGCCGTCCTCGTCGCCGTCCAGGTCGGGGTTGATGGCCGGGTCGTCGTCGTCGCAGTCGTCGCCGCCGCAGTTCGCGTCCACGAAGCCGTCGCCGTCCAGGTCGCCCGTGGCGTCTTCGCCGTTGCAGCTCTGGTCGATGCCGTCGTTGCAGGTCTCCGGCGCGCCCGGGTAGATGTTCGGGTTGCCGCTGTCGCAGTCCCCGAACTCGGGGCAGCCGTCGACCCAGCCGTCGCTGTCCGCGTCGCCGCCCACGTCGGGGTCCAGGCCGTCGTCGATGCCGTCGCAGTCCTGGTCGATGCCGTCGCAGAGCTCCGGGGCGCCCGCGTAGATCGTGGGGTCCGCGTCGTCGCAGTCCGTGCCGCCGCAGGCGTCGCCGCCGTCGCCGTCGCCGTCCGCGTCCACCAGGGTCAGGCCGTCGCAGTCGCGGTCCACGGCGTCGCAGACCTCCGTGGCGTCGGGGTTGATGGTGGGGTCGTTGTCGTCGCAGTCGTCGCAGGCGTCGAAGCCGTCGGCGTCCACGTCGTTGCCGGCGTAGATGGCGGCGTCGCTGTCGTCGCAGTCCTCACAGGCGTTGAAGGAGTCGGCGTCCGCGTCGATTCCGGGGTGCACCGACGCGTCGGTGTCGTCGCAGTCCACGCCGCCGCAGGCCTCGCTGTCGATGCCGTCGCCGTCCGCGTCGCCCGGGGTGTCCCCGCCGTCGCAGTCGTTGTCCAGGCCGTCGTCGCAGATCTCCAGCGCGTCGGGGTTGATGCTGGGGATGCTGTCGACGCAGTCCTCGCAGACCGAGAAGCCGTCGCCGTCCGCGTCGATGGAGGGGTTCACGTTGGCGTTGCCGTCGTTGCAGTCCTCGCCCCCGCAGGCCACGGAATCGAAGCCGTCGCCGTCGATGTCCGCCACCAGATCGCCGCCCACGCAGTCCTGGTCGATGCCGTCGCCGCAGACCTCGACGCCGTCGGGGCTGATCAGGGCGTTGGTGTCGTCGCAGTCCTCGGGCGGGCAGTGCCCGTCGCCGTCCAGGTCGGGGCAGACCTGGAAGCCGATCGCCGTGCCCTCCAGGGAGCCGGCGACGTTGCAGGAGACCTCCAGGGGGTCGGGGTCCGTGGCGCCCACCACGTCCTGGATGCCGATGGTGGCGCTGCCGCCGTCGTCCACCGAGGGCTCGAAGAAGGACAGCGACTCGAAGTGCAGCTCCACCGAGCCGTTGGCGTAGAGGTGGGCCTGGATCGTGCCGCCGAGGATGGGGAAGAACGAGCTGTAGTGGGGGATCGACTCCCAGCTGACGATGAAGCGGTCCGCCGCGGTGTCGTGCCAGGAGTAGACGCCGGTGGCGGGGAGGCCGGGCAGGGGCGGCAGGAGGCTGGAGGGGTTGAGGTCGTCCCAGAACACCGCGATGGCCGGCGCGCTGGTCGAGCCGCTGCCCATGCAGTCGTTGGTGTTGGATATGTCCGTGCCCACGAACTCGATGCCGCCGTTCGCGCCCACCGTCATGGTCGTGTAGTCCACGCCGTACCAGGGGAAGGCCCAGGGGAGCGTGACCGTGGTCTCCGCGTCGTCCGTGAGCCCCAGGTTGGTGGCGCTGGCCGGGGGCAGGACGTAGTCGAAGGTGGCGACGTCGTAGGTGTACCCGGCGACGTTGGGCCCGCCGAGCTGGGCCGAGGCCACGCTGGGGACCATCAGGGCGAACAGGAACGGGATCAGCAGGCGCTTCATGTCGACCTCCTCCACAAGGGGGTGCGGGTCCGCGGGAGGCGGCGAGCTACTCGTCGGCGGACAAGCAGTCGAGCACCGCGGTGCCCTCCGTGCCGTCGTCCAGGGTCACGGCGAAGCCGCCGTCGGTGGCCGTGCTCTCATCGAACAGGGCCACGACCTCTTCGCCGTCGCGCTCCAGCAGGATGCTGCCGGCCGAAGGCTGCGGGCAGACCCCCAGGGCTCCGGCGGCCACGGCGATGTCCGCGGCGCTCAGGGCGATGGGCGTCCCGCCGTCCCGGGTCAGGTTGGCGCCGGAGAGGGAGATGGTGGTGCCGTCGGGGTCCATGCTGAGGTTGAACAGGCCCGACAGGGACCGGTCCAGGCCCTCGGCCGTCCAGCTCAGCTCCTCCACCTCGAAGTCCACGCGCACGGTGTCTCCGGTGCGCTGGGTCGACAGGGTGAAGTCGCCCGCCACGGGCAGATCAGCGAAGCCGAAGGCGGTGGTGAAGCCCGCCGCGATGGAGTTGGTGGCCGGGCTGACCAGCTCCACCAGGCCCGACAGCTCCTCGGCGGTGGTGGCCGAGCCGGGCGCGCAGCCCGCGCCGTAGTCCAGGACCAGCTCGTCGCCGTCGGCGTCCACGGTGGGGCAGGCGCCGAACGTGAAGTCCGGGGCTTCCAGCACGTGCCCGACCTCCGCGCCCAGGCTGGCGAGCATCAGCACGGTCTCCGCCGTCTGCAGCGCGACCGTGGTGTCGATGGCCGGGTTCGGCACCTCCTGGGTCTCTTCGCAGCCCGTTCCGGCGGCCAGGGCCAGGGTGAGGGCGAGCGTGATCGAGAGCGTGCGCATTCGGGCTCCTACTTGAGCAGCATCTTGGCGATGGTGCTCAGCTGCATGTTCGAGGTGCCTTCGTAGATCGAGCCGATCTTGCTGTCGCGGAAGAACTTTTCGGCCGGGTATTCCGTCGTAAAGCCGTTTCCGCCGTGCAGCTCGACCGCCTTGCTCGCGACCCGCTCCGCCACCTGGCTGCTGAACAGCTTGGCCATGGCGGCCTCCTTGAGGAAGGGCAGATCTGCGTCCTTGAGTCGGGCGGCGTTGTAGACCATGAGGCGGGCGGCCTCCACGTCGACCGCCATCTGCGCGATCTGGTGCTGCACGGCCTGGAAGCTGCCGATGGGCTTGCCGAACTGCTCGCGCTCCATGACGTACTTGCTGGCCTGCTCCAGGGCGCCGTCGGCCAGGCCGACCATCTGCGCGCCGATGCCGATGCGTCCCTCGTTCAGGGTCTCGATCGCCACCTTGTAGCCCACGCCCACGGGGCCCAGGACGTTGGCGGCGGGCACGCGCACACCCTCGAAGATGAGCTCGCAGGTGGAGGAGGCGCGGATGCCGAGCTTGTCCTCCTTCTTGCCGACGGTGAAGCCGGGCGTGCCCCGCTCGACCACGAAGCACGTGATGCCGCGGTAGCCCTTGTCGAAGTCCGTGTTGGCGAACACCAGGAAGAGGTCGGCCTCGTTCGCGTTGGTGATCCACAGCTTGTTGCCGTTGAGCACCCAGTCGTCGCCGTCCTGGGTGGCGCGGCAGCGCAGGGCGAAGGCGTCGGAGCCCGAGGAGGACTCGCTGAGGGCGTAGGCGCCGACGGTGTCCGTGGCCATCTTCGGGAAGAAGCGGGCCTTCTGCTCGTCGTTGCCCCACTTGCGGATGGCGTTGATGACCAGGGTGTTCTGCACGTCGACCATCACGGAGACGGCGGGGTCG
>CALCXL010000129.1 GCA_937907595.1 uncultured Pseudomonadota bacterium | reverse complement strand
CGATCCCCCGGTACGCCGCCACCAGCGCCCCCGAGACCTCGTCGACCGCCAACCGCCCGAGCGCGCGGAACCGCCACGCCCCCGTCGCCGGGTCCTTGAAGCGCATCCGCCAAGACCACACGTCGTTCCGCTCCCCCGGCTCCTTCTTCGGATACGCGATCGCCAGCGCCTTGCGGCCGACCTTCAGGGGGATGGGATCCGGGGTCGTCGCGGGCATCGGCACCTCCACCAAAGTGGACACAAATCCTGCCCCAAAAGGGGCGGTTTTGGGCCGATTTTTGTGCCCACTTTGCCCGAAATGTTTCAGCCAGCGTCAAACGCGGAAGTACCGCATTTCACTCCGGTTCCACCCAGTCCGCAGTACCCACCAGGATTCTTGTGCAGGTACTGCTGGTGGTAATCCTCCGCAAAGTAAAACACCCCCGCCTCCACAACCTCCGTCGTGATCCCCCCAAACCCCGCCGCGCTCAACCCCACCTGCATCGCCGCCTTCGCGGCCTCGGCGACCCCGCGCTGCGCCTCCGAGTGCACGTAGATCCCCGACCGGTACTGGGTCCCGCTGTCGTTCCCCTGGCGCATGCCCTGGGTGGGGTCGTGGCTCTCGAAGAAGAGCTTCACCAGCGCGCCGAACGACGTTTTCGTGGGGTCGAACACCACGCGCACGACCTCGTTGTGGCCCGTTCCGCCGCTGCAGACCTCCTGGTACGTGGGGTTCTTCGTGAAGCCGGCCGCGTAGCCCACCTGGGTGCTGATCACGCCCTCGGCCTGCCAGAACGCCCGCTCCGCCCCCCAGAAGCAGCCCAGGCCGAACACCGCCAGCTCCATCCCCGGCCAGGGCCCCGTCGTGGAGGTGCCCAGCACCGCGTGGACGGGGGCGACAGCGATGGCCTGCTCCCGCCCGGGCAGGGCGGCGTCGGGCTGGGGCATGCGGGTCTTGGTCGAGTTGAAGAACATGAGGACCTCCTTGGGGACCGCAGACCATAGATCCAGCCGAGCCCGATCGCTCGCCCACCTCCCCCGCCCGGCCACTGCCCGCCGAAGTCGCCCACCCCATCGCTCCCCCGCCCCCCCACCGCCCGCCGAACTCGCCCACCCCATCGCTCCCCTACCGTGATCGACCGGGCGCCGCCCACGGGCGCCCCCAACTCACCCCTCGACCGTCGGCTCCAGCTCGCGATCGATCCAGCGCTGGAGCTGCTGCTCCTTGTCGGCCGACCAGGGGTTCTCCCTCCCCCGCCGCTGCCGCGCCACCTCCGACAGCACGATGCCCGCCGACACGCTGATGTTGAGGGACTGCGCCATGCCCGCCATCGGCACCACCACGCAGCGGTCCGCCGCCGCCAGCAGCGCCGGGCTCACGCCGCTGTGCTCGTTGCCGAACACCACCGCCAGGGGCTCGCTGCAGTCCAGCTCCCACAGGGGCACCGCGTCCTCACGCAGCGCCGTCACCACGATCTTGCGACCGCGCCGCCGCAGATCCGCCACCAGCGCGTCCACCGAGTCCACCGGACGCAGATCCATCCACCGCTTCACCCCGCCCGACGCGTCCAGCCGCAGCTCCGGGAAGACCTCGTTGTTGTAGAGCATGTGCACCCGCCCCACCCCGAACGCGTCGGCGCTGCGCAGCACCGCGGCCGCGTTGTGCGGGTTCCACACGTCCTCGAGCACCAGCTCCACGTCCGACCAGCGGCTGGCCACCACCTCGCGGATCTTCGCCAACCGGGGCTCGCTGATCCGCGTTCGCTTCGTCTTCATCGCCAACTCCTCCGCAGCGGGGAAGCGCGCGGCCAGCTCCACCGCGCCCTCCTGCCCCATCAACAGCACCCTCAGCGCCTGCTTCAACGCCCGACGCGTCAGCGGCTCGCCGCCGAACGTCGAGCCCGCCACCAGCTCCGACCACGGCCGCGCCTGCAGCACCCGCATCACCAGCAGCCGCCGCTCCCGGTCCGACAGCTCCTCCGCCCGCCCGTCCCGCAGTGCCTCCAGCACCAGCTCCACCAGGGACGCCCGCACCTCCGCCGGCCGCCTCGGGCCCCAGGCGCAGGCCACCGCGTCGTCCAGGCTCCCGGCATCGGGGCGCTGCCGCAGCACCGGCCCCCGCTCCAGCAGCACCCACAGCAGATCGGGGTCCTCGTCGCGCCACGCGTCGCTGCACAGCGGCCCGGCCTCCGCCGAGAAGCGCCGCCGCAGCCGCGCCACCAACGCCCGCCCCGCGTCGTCCCGCCCGGCCATCGACAGCACCGATCGCAGCCCGCTCGACCGCCCCCGCAGCACCGACGCCCAGACCGGCAGCAGCCCCGCCCGCTGCCAGAAGCGCACCCGCCCCTCCGTCGCCCCGAACATGGCCCCGATCCACGAGAAGCCCGGCTGCGCCGCGATCGCCGCCGACAGCTGCGCGCCGATCCCCCTCCCCTGCGCCCCCGGGTGCGTCGCGATCCGCACCACGCGCAGCCCGCGCAGCCCCGCCGTGGCCTCCTCCCCCCGGTGCGCGATCAGCGTCTCCGGAATCAGGTGGCTGCGCGGGCGCGTCCGGCCCTCATGCACCGATCGAGCCTCCTCCTCCGGCAGCCCGCCCTCCTCCGCCACCAGCGCCGCCGCCACCACCCGCCCCCGCCAGGTCGACGCCCAGATCTGCAGGTTGGGGCCGTCCAGCATCCGCCGCAGGTCGCTCGGACGGGTGCGGTAGTGCGCCATGATCAGCAGCCCCAGCACCGGTCGGAGCAAGGCGTTTTCCAGCGCGTCCCGGTCCAGGCGGGCGACCTCCACCTCCTCCACCCGCGCCCCGCCCACGTCCGTCGACGGGTCCGCGTCCAGCAGCAACGCATCCGCCGCGAAGGCCTCCACCGGGTCCCCCGTCGACCAGCGCGCCGCCCCCGTCAGCCGCAGCGTTCGGGGCCCACAAGCCGCCTGCAGGGCCTGCACGAAGCCCTCCCCCGTGCCCTCGTAGCCGTGCACCGTCGTCGTCAGCGCCGCCCGGGGGTGCAGGGCCAGGAGCCGCTCCAGCGTCGGCAGGCCCAGCGCGGCCGCCTCGTCCACCAGCAGGAAGCCCGGTCGCGGATGCAGCAGCAGCTCCTCCGGGGCGACGTACTGCGCCTGCGGCGCGCGCTCCCTCACCGCCGTCACGCTCGACGGCCCGGGCCCCGTCAGCCAGCAGGGCCCCTCCAGCGCCTCCAGGGCCATGCCCAGGGCCGTCGACTTGCCCCGCCCGCGATCCCCCGCCAACAGCACCGGGCCCGGGCCCCCCGCCGCGTGGGCCAGGATCGCCGCAACCGCCGCGTCCTGCCCCGACCCGTCGAAGGGAGCGCCATCCACCGCCGACGGCGCTCGATCGACCACCTCCCCGCCCTGCGACCACACCAGCCCCGGCGCCCGGCCCAGCGCCCGCCGAAAGCGGAGCAGGAAGCGGTTCGCCACAGCCTCAGGGCCTCCGGGGGAGACCGCCAGGCGCTCCTCCAGCCCGTCGCGATCCCAGCCCTCCTCGGGCGGGCAGCGCAGCACCATCAGCCCGCCCGCCAGCACCGCGCCCGACGCGGCCGCCAGGGTGTCCGCGTCCACGCCCGCGTGAAGGTCCACCACCAGCGCCGTCACGCCCAACCCCAGGAGCCGGCGCGCGCGGTCGTTGCGCTCCCGGGGCGCACCCGCGGGAGCGTCGCCGATCCACAGCCCATCCAGCCCCTGGATCAGCCCCGCCGCCACCTCGCGCGTCCAGTCGACGTCGCCGTGCAGGATCACCAGCCGACGCTGCCGGGCCCTTTGGGCCTCGGCCACCAGCCGCCGTCCGATGATCCAGGGGTCGCTCACGCGCGCAGGATGCCAGCTCCCGCGCCGACCCTCAGCGAACGCAGCCC
>CALCXL010000128.1 GCA_937907595.1 uncultured Pseudomonadota bacterium | reverse complement strand
CGTCGATGCCGTTGCAGACCTCGGCGTGGCCGGGGCTGCGGTCGGGGTCGGCGTCGTCGCAGTCGCCTTCGCAGATGCCGAAGCCGTCGCCGTCGAGGTCCTCGCAGGGCGGGTAGAAGCCGATGGCCAGCTCCGTGGAGAGGGCGGCCTCATCGCAGCTGACCACGAGCAGGCCGTCGGGGCCGCCGATGCCGACCGCCGCGGTCCCGCCGTTGTCGTGCACGTCGCCGTCCACCAGCAGGTCCAGGAAGTGGAACTCCACCCGGCCCGAGCCTTCGAAGAGCTTGACCTCGAACTGGTTGTAGCCGGTGACGTTCCAGCGGGGGATGCCGTGGTACTCCACGACGAAGCGCCGCTGGCCGGGCGAGCCCTCGGTCCAGGCGTAGACGCCGCCGAGGGACGGGTTGGCCGCCGTGGGGTTGAGGTCCGAGTAGTAGGCGAAGATGGAGGGATCGGCCGGCTGGGCCAGCGGGCAGCTGTGGTTGGCGCCCAGGGCGGAGCCGCGTCCGAAGGTGAGTGCGCCGTTGCTGTGGACCTCCACCTCGTCGTACACGTCGCCGTAGAAGGGGAAGTCAAACCCCAACGGCACGGTCTCGAAGTCGTCGTCCGTAAGCTCCAGCGCCTTCACTCCCACCGGGATTTGGAAAGTATAGGCCGGACCGCCCTCGCTGCTGGCCAACCACGTGTATCCGAAGGCGTCGGGCCCGCCGCTCGCCAGCGCCGAGGCGCAGCCCACCACCGACGCAAGGAGCGCCAACGGGATGGACAAGATCACGCGCGCGCGCGACCTGAGCGGACTCCACGACATGGTTTGTGCTGCCTGACGCCCCCTCCCCGATTGGGGGGCGAGGCTAACTACCCCCCTACACGCGGCCGGTCAAGGAGTTCTGGTGTCTTGGCCGCGGTGCTACAAGCCGCCCGGGGAGGCGTCCACGGCGGGCTCCCCGGAGACCGTCATGCACCGCGCCTTCCCGTCCCTTCCCCTCGCCCTGCTCTGCCTGGCGACCGCCCAACCCGTGGGCGCCGGCCCCGAGCGCCCCTGGAGCGTCGACGACCTGCCGGGCGAACACGCCACCGCCTCCTGGACCCTGAGCGAAGGGACCTGGATGGGCGTGGACGTGCACCCCGCCGGGGACCGCCTGGTGTTCGACCTGCTCGGGGACCTGTACGTGCTGCCGATGGCCGGCGGCGTGGCGACCCGGATCACGTCGGGGGCGGCCTGGGACACGGAGGCCCGGTGGTCGCCCGACGGGGAGGAGCTGCTCTTCACGTCGGAGCGGGGCGGCAACCGCAACCTCTGGATCGCGCAGGCCGACGGCAGCCGGCCCCGACCCCTCACACAAGAGACAGACACGCGCGTGAGCGACGGCGCCTGGACGCCCGACGGCGAGCACGTCGTGGCCCGCAAGCGCCACACCGATCGCAGCTCCATCGGACTGCACGAGCTCTGGCTGTTCGACCGCTTCGGCGGCAAGGGCGTGGCCCTGAGCAAGAAGGCGGAGACCGCGGGGCTGTCGGAGCCCGCGGTCTCCCCGGACGGGCGGCACGTGTACTTCTCCGCCCGGGACGCCCGCTACCGCTACGACCGGGACCCCAACCAGGGGATCTGGCAGGTGCGGCGGCTCGATCGCCGAACGGGGCGGGCGCGGCCCCTGACCGGCGAGTTCGGCGGCGCGGTCCGGCCCACCCCCTCCCCCGACGGCCGCACTTTGGCCCTGGTGCGGCGCGTGCGCGAGCAGACCCACCTGGAGATCTTCGATCTGGAGACCGGCGCGCGGCGTCCGCTGGCGGACTGGCTGTCCCGGGACGAGCAGGAGGGCTTCGCGGTCAGCGGACTCTACCCCCGCATCGACTGGACCCCCGACGGTCGGTCGCTGGTGCTCTGGGCCCAGGGCGGGCTCTGGTCGGTGGACGTCGCCACGGGCGAGCGAAGCGCGATCCCCTTCACGGCAGAGGCGTCTTTGGAGATCACCCAGGCGATCCGCCCGGCCCGCTCCCCCGTCGCCGATGCCGTCGAGGCTCGGTTGGTTCGATGGCCCGTGCTGTCCCCGGGGGGCACGACGGTGGCCTACGGCGCGCTCGGCTCCCTCTGGATCCGCACCTGGGACGGCGCGTCGAAGCGGGTGACGACGACGCAGGAGCGGGAGTACGCGCCCACCTGGTCCCCCGACGGCCGCTGGCTGGCGTGGGTCGGCTGGCAGGACGCGGTGGGCGGGGCGCTGCGCTTGCGGCTGGCTCAGGGTGGCAAGGTCCGCACCGTCGGCGCCGTGGGCCCGAAGTACTCCAACCCGTCGTTCTCCCCCGACGGGCGGCGGATCGTCGCCTTGCGCGGCAGCGGGGCCCACGCGCGCGGCAAGGATCTGGCCGGCGAGCTGTGGAGCGAGGTCGTCGTGCTGGACCTGGACTCGGGCGCAGCGCAGGTGGTGGCGGAGACCGCGGGCCTCAAGCGCGGGGCCCGGCCCGTGTTCTCCCCCGACGGCCAGCGGGTGCTGTTCCCCGAGGAGCGCGACGTGCCCCTGGAGGCGGCGGTGGGCGTCCTGATCAGCGTCAACCTGGACGGCACCGATCGCCGTGAGGTGCTGGAGATCGGCCACGCCACGGACATCCTGCCCTCCCCCGACGGCCGCTGGGTCGCGTTTCAGGAGGAGCACCACGCCTGGCTCGCGCGGGTGCCCGAGGCGGGCGTTGGGCCGCTGACCATCGCCCACGACGGCGGCGCGGTGCCGGTCTGGCGGCTCTCCGAGGAGGCAGGGGACTGGGTGTCCTTCAGCCCCGACGGCGCGTTCGTGAGCTGGAACGACGGGCCGGACCTGCGGCGGCTGGAGCTGTCGACGCTGCTGGCGTGGCAGGGCGAGCAGCAGGAGATCGCCCGCCGGGAGGCCGAGGAGGCCGCGGCGAAGGCCGGGGAGCCGAAGGGGGAGGAGCCCGGGGCGCCCGAGATCGCAGCGGAAGCAGCCTCCGGGGACGACGAGGACCAAACCGATGAGGACCAGGGCAAGGACAAGCCCCTGCCGCCGTCGGAGGCGGTCACCCTGGACGCGTCGCGGCCCCGCGCGGTGCCGAGCGGCGCGCTGGCGATCACGGGCGCGCGCATCGTCACGATGGAGGGAGACACCGTGCTGGAGTCCGCCACCATCCTCACCCGGGACGATCGCATCGTGGCCGTGGGGCCCGACGGGTCGGTGGCCCTGCCGGCGGACGCCCGGGTGCTCGACGGCGCGGGCACGACGATCCTGCCCGGCCTCATCGACGTGCACGCGCACCTGCACTTCTCGGCCGTGGACACGCTGCCCGAGCAGGACTGGCGCTATCTGACCAACCTGGCCTACGGCGTGACGACCGTGCACGACCCCTCGGTCTTCAGCGACCAGGCCTTCGCCCAGGGGGAGCTGGTGGAGGCCGGCCTGATGTGGGGGCCGCGGGTCTTCTCGACGGGGGAGATCCTCTACGGCGCGTCGGGCAGCTTCCGCTCGGGGATCAGCAAGCGGGAGGACGCCTTCCGGCACGTTCGCCGCATGAAGCGCCTGGGCGCAATCAGCGTCAAGAGCTACCAGCAGCCGCGCCGGGACCAGCGCCAGTGGGTGATCGAGGCGGGCCGCGCCGAGGACATCCTGGTGGTGCCCGAAGGCGGCGGCGACACGTTCGGCAACCTGAGCATGATCGTCGACGGGCACAGCGCCATCGAGCACGCGCTGCCCACCACGCCGCTGTACGCCGACATCGTGGGGCTCTTCGCGGCGTCGGACACCTACTACACGCCGACGCTGCTGGTGGCCTACGGCGGGCTCTCCGGGGAGCACTTCTATTACGCCCGGCAGCCCGTCTGGAAGGACGCCCGGCTCATGCA
>CALCXL010000127.1 GCA_937907595.1 uncultured Pseudomonadota bacterium | reverse complement strand
ATCGCCGGGGCCGCGGGCGGGTGGGGACGGGAGACCGGCGGGGGAGTCCAGAGGAAGCAGGCCGTCGCTGGAGCCGCCCAGGCTGTGGTCCCGCGTCCCCCCGGACAGCCACTGCTGGGCCTCGAGCATGGCTTGCTCGGCGAGGACGGCGAGGTCCTGGGCCTCTGCCGCCTCCAGGGCGCTCTGGCGCGGGGCGCCGTGCTCCCCGGTCTGGTCCAGATGAAAGCCGGCCAGGACCTCGTCGCTCGCCTGCGCTGGATCGTAGGCCGCCACCACCGGCGAGCTCCGGCGGGGCTGATCGACCCCCAGCGTGTCCAGCAGGCCCAGGTCGGGGGGGTGCACCATGCCGGGCTCCGGGCCCGCGCCCTCGACGGACGGGAGGGCCAGATCCCCGGAGACGTCCCAGCCGAAGCCCTCGTCCGAGGACAGGTCCCCCACTGCGGCGCCGAAGGCTCCCAGGCCGTCGTCGGCCAGGGACAGCCCCAATCGCGCCTCCAAGTCCTCCGCCGCGCCCCGATCGGGGAACTGGAAGTCGGCGGCGTCGGGCAGGTTGAGCGCGCCCAGATCGGCCTCGCCCGCGACCTCGAAGGGCCGCGCGGCGGGCGGCGGGGGCCCTGACGCGGGCCGGGGCTCGGGCGCGCGGGGACGGGCCGAGGGAGCGGAGACCTCGAGGGAGGGGCGGCGAGCCATCACGGGCTGGTGCCGCTCCAGCTCCATCACCCGATCGATGAAGGTCTGGAAGCCGTCGGGCCAGAGCACGACGTACTCGTAGAGCCCCTCGCCGTCCGTGGGTCCCGACGGCAGCGTCGGCGGGTTCTCCACCTCCCGCACCAGCACGATCCGGCCGGTCGCGGGGTCGTCGAAGATCATCTCGAAGCGGTAGTTCTTGAGCGAGACCCGGCGGCCAGCGATCAGGTCGTTGCGGCCCCCAGGCGTCCACGTGGGCAGCCCCTCGATCCGCACGGCAGCGGCGATCTCCCGGAAGGTCTGCGCGAAGCTGCACAGGCCGCGGTTGTCCAACCGTCCGCTGGCGCTGTGCACCCGGAACACCTGCAGGGGGTCGTGCACGCCGCTCAGCTGCGCCTGGATCAGCTGGCTGGCGGAGACCGCCGGGCCACCCCGTACTGAGGCGGAGGTCAGCGCCGCCACTCCGTCGAGGAGCCGCCCCGCCGCGTACTTGCGCGAGGCCACCCCCTCACCGTCCGAGCGGCCGGGCAGGGCCAGATCCACGAAGCGACCGGTGCCCATGCCGACCCGCAGGCCCTCGGCGAAGGGGCTGGCCTGGGGCTCGTCCCAGGGCGCCCGCCGCAGCAACTGGGTCCGCTCCACGGCGGCCTGGAAGAGGGTGACGTAGCGCAGGGCGTCGAGGGCGCGGGGGAAGACGTCGGTGACCACGCCGCCGGCGAAGGACTCCGCCCGGCCCCGGAAGACCCCCAGGTTGTCGCGGATCGCCATCAGCTGGCGCAGGCAGAGCAGCGCGAAGTCAGGATCGGCGGCCGGATGCTCCTCGGAGCCCAGCAGCTGCGCCTCCACCTTGGACGCGAAGGAGCCGAGGTCCACCGACACCACCGTGCCGTGCCTCTCGACGTCGCTCAGCCGCCCCGTCGAGGACAGGTTCATGGGCCGCGCGCTGGAGCGGAGCTGGCGCCCGGCGTGGGTGCCCCGACCCTGCTCGTCCGGGTCCACGGCCACGATGCGGGAGCGCAGCGCCGACAGGAAGTCCCAGCGCAGCACCGCCCGCTGCACCTCCTGGAAGCCCGGGACCAGCGGCGCCAGGGAGGCCGGCGTCTTCAGCTGGGCCCTGAACTCCTTGCGCAGATCGTCGCGCTTGCCCTGCGCCTTCGCCACGTTGAGCGTGTCCAGGTGCGCGACGACGTACTCGACCACCTTCGGTTGCAGCGACAGCAGCCAGGCCACGCGGGACGGGAAGTCCTCCCCGTCGAAGCTCATCGACGAGCTGGCGTCGGCCACGTCCAGCCGCCCGGCCTTCTCCAGCACGAGATCGGTGGCGAAGCGGCCGAGCATCCAGGACTCCGCCGAGGACGCGCGCGCGGCGCCCGCCCGGCGGTAGGCCTCCTCCACCACCCCGCGAACCACCCGCTGCAGATCGCCGAAGTCGTCGGCGTCGATGCGCCAGGTGCGCACCGCGAACACCTCGCGCAGGTCGAAGAAGCTGTGCAGGCCGCCGGGCTTCTCGCTGAACACCAGCCGGTTGGCGACCATGTCGCGCCACAGCGGGTTGGAGTAGGCCTCCCCAAGGACCTCGGAGACCGAGCTCATGGCGAAGTCGTTGCGGGCGAAGAGGGAGCGCAGGACCCGGTTCTTGGTGGCCGCGTGGCGGGCCGTGCTGGTGCCCTTCTGGCGGAGCAGGTCCTGGATGTACCGCTCGCTCTTCTTCGCCTCCTCGGGCAGGTGGGTGCGCACGAGCGCGAGGGTGGGCTCGTGGTGGTTGAGCAGGCCGGCGACGACGTCGGCGATCACCAACCACAGGACGGAGTCGAGCCGGCTCCGCTCCCCGTGGGCCAGGCAGCGCGACAGCAGGCGGGTCAGGCGGCGGCACCAGGGGTCGTCCCGGAGCTGCGCGGCCGTGAGGGACGCGACCGGCTCCTGGTAGTCGGGATCGGCCAGGGCGCGGCCCAGCTGGCCCAGCACCAGCCGCACCAGATCGGCGAGCATGCCGGGATCGTGCTGCACGGCGTACCCGAGCACCACGGCGTCGCGAGGGCTGTCCAGGTACTCGATGGTGCTGAGGGGAGGCACGGCCGGAAGCGCGTGGGGCAGGAGCTCTTCCAGCTCGCTGGCCGCGAGGACGAACCGACAGTCCTGAACGACCGCCTCGATGCTGTCCGCGTACCGCATGGGTGCTCCGACGTGCCCCGGGAGGGACGGCGCCGGATTCTAGCAGCCTGCGGCGTGAACCGATCCCGGGCGGGCCGGCGGCTTCTCAGTCCGCGGTGGGCTCGGGGTCCCCGGCGGCGGGGGGCGCGGCCTCCTCATCCGGCGCCTCCTCGCCGGACACGGGCTCCACAGGCTGGGGCGGCGCGTCGTGGGTGAGCAGCCGCTCCAACAGGAGGACCTCCCCGTGGGTCACGTCGGGGGGCAGCAGCAACAGGGGCAGCCGCACGGGCCGGGGGCGGGTGAAGACCACGGGGTAGTCCAGGACGCGAGCGCCCTTCTTGTCGACGGCGTACACGGTGGGGTAGGCCACGTCCACGGGGTCGCCGTCGTGGTCGTCGAAGACCAGGGCGGCGGCCGCAGCCTCCAGGCAGTCCTTCAGGCCCGGCAGGTCGGTGCCCAGATCGGCGCGGACCCCGCTGGTGGCGCCGGTGCGCTCGATGGTGAATTCGACGGACGCGTCGCCGACCCCCGCCCGGCTCCCCGACGCCCGGCGAAAGCAGAGGAAAAACGACTCGTTGGCAGCGTGCAGCACCGTGCGTACCTCGCTGGAGTCCAGGTAGCGGTCCGTGGGGGAGCCGGCCGAGTCCAGGCGGTCCGTGACCTTGCCGCCCAGGCCCTGGGCCCCGGCCGCCGACGGCAGCAGGAGCAGCAACGCCAGGAGCGTGGCCCTCATGGTTCCACCGCGCGCAGGGAGCCCGTGAGCTCCACCGACTGCGACAGCTCGCCGCGCAGGGTGTCGTTGGCGCGGTGGCTGCGCACGCTCCTCGTCCAGCGGGTCGTCCAATCGTGCTGCTGCAGTCGACGGCTCCCCGCGCCCAGGATCAGGGTGCCCTCGACCGTCCCCTCCCCCTCCAGCGACATGGGGCGGGCCGGGTGGACGTCCCGGCTGACCTCCTTGAGGGTGCCGGTGTAGCTGAGCGCGGTGCAGCGCTTGCAGTCCGCAGGCGCCGGGGCCTCCGTCCAGGTCAGCACCCAGCTCTGCACGCGCTGCAGGAACGCGTCGACGGGCACGCGCAGGTCCCATGTCGCCATCACGGGGCGGCCCCGAGGCAACGTGTTGGGCAGGCGGAGCACCGACTGGAGCAGCGCGTCGGCGACCAGATCCCCGCCCCCCGACGCGCCCGCCAGGTGGCCCCAACCGAAGGAATCGACGACCTGTCCGCTGGACAGCACCCGCAGCGACAGGCTCTTGCCCACCAGCGCGTTCAACTCCAGCGGGCGGGGGCCCTCGCCTCGGTCGGTGGTGCCCTCCAGGGCCGCGACCCGGGTCACCAGCCCGTAGGAGCCGTCCCGAAAGGCGCGCGCCACGACCCGCTCCAGGCGGCCCGTCGCCTTCGACTCGCTGCGGCCGATGCGACTCATCAGATCGTCGACGTCGTAGTCCTTCGACTCGGGCGGGAGGCGGGTGAAGCTCGTCTCCACCACCTGCCGGACCTCCAGGGCAAAGGACTCAAGCCGATCCTCGGGCAGGTTGTAGGTCAGGTTGCGTCGCGGGCCGGCCTCAGCCGCACCAGCCAGGGCGCCCAGGAGCAGGAGCGCGAGGGCGACGGCAGCGGTTCCGGAACGGGGGCAGCGCATGCGGGCCGACTGTACCAGCCCCGACGAGCGCTGCCTCGATCCCGAGCATCAGGCAGAATCCCCAGGGAATCCGGGCTTCGACGGAGCCTGTCCAGAGGAGGTCCACAGGTTTGTCCACAGGTCACGAACAGCGTCCCTTCGCCGCGGTGGTGCTCGCGGCCGGCCGCGGCCAACGCATGGGGCGCAACAAGGCCACCCTGCCCTGGGGCCCCCAGACGCTCCTGGAGGCCTGGGTGCGACGCTTCGTGGACCAGGGGGCCGCGAGCGTCGCGGTGGTGCTGGGGGCCGACGGGGCGCTGGTGCAGGAGCAGGTCGACCCCGGGTTGCCGATCGCCTGGGCGACCAACGAGGACGTCGACGGCTCGGGCCCGCGGGAGAGCCTGCTGCTGGGCCTGGATGCGCTGCCGGCGGACCTGCCCGCATTCTTCACGCCGGTGGACGTGCCGGTGGTCGCCGCGGACACGCTCCGCCGCATGCTGGAGGCCTGGCGGGGCGCCGACGAGGAGCCGATGGCGCTGCTGCCGAGGATCGGCGATCGCACGGGGCACCCCGTGCTCGCCTGCCCAGCCCTGGTCCAGCGGCTCTACGAAGGCGAACGCGGGGATCGCATCGACGAGCTGCTGGCCTGGTCCCGCCGGGTCCTGCACGTGGACGTCGACGACGAGCGCGTGCTGGCGAACATGAACGACCCGGCGCAGTACGCGAACTGGGCGCCTACCGGGGGCTGGGAGCCGAGCTGAGGCTGGAGGCCTCGGGGAGGTCAGCCCGCGGCGGCCACCAGCGCGGCGGCGCGAGCGGGGTCGACCGCGGCGGTGGTGCTGCCGCCGTGCTTGATCGACGTGCCCACGATCACGCCGTGGGCCCGACCCAGCAGGCCGCGCACGGTGGCCTCCGAGACGCCGGATCCCACGAGCACCGGCACGGGCGAGCGGGCCGCGACGCGCTCGAGGGTTTGGAGAGCGACGGTGGCTCCCGTGGCTCCGCCGGTGACGATGACCGCGTCGGCCAGCCCGCGCTGCACCACGTCCCCCACCTCGTCCTCGGGCGCCAGGGGCGGCGTGCCCAGGCCCACTGAGTGCTTGACGCCCACGTCGGCCCAGATGGCGACGTCGTCCCCACCCCAGCCCGAGCGGAGCCTCAGCGTCTCCCATGCGCGGCCCTCGATCACGCCCTGATCGGTGACCCGCGCTCCGGCGTGCACGTTGACGCGGATCGAGGAGGCGCCGACCGCCACGGCCACCCCGAGCGCCGCGCGGGCGTCGTTGCGCAGGACGTTGACGCAGAGCGCCGCCCGACCCGCCAGCAGGGCCTGCAGCTCCGCGGCGACGCGCGCCATGGCCGCCACGGTCACCTCGGAGACCCCCAGGGGGAGGAAGGGCGCGTCGCCGAAGTTCTCCACCACCACGCCGTCGAAGCCCGCCTCCACGAGCGTGTTGGCGTCACGCAGGGCCGCCGCGATCACCTCGGAGAGCGGCCGCGCCCGCGGGCTCCCGGGCAGGGGCAGGAGGTGGACCATTCCGTTGAGTCTGGGTGGTTGGCGCCGCATCGGTCTTGTATAGCAAGCAGCGCGGCGGACGGACGCCGGTGGAGTTGGGATGCGGCGATCGGTGGTTCTGGGGGTGCTCGTCGCGGTGGTGCTGGGGACCGGATGCGCGGCGCCCCGTGCCCTGCTCGATCCCCGGCCCGCGCTGGATCCCGCCGATCCGCAAGCGGCGCTCATGGAGCAGTACAACGCCCTGGCCGATCGGCTGCAGGCCACCGCGACCTACTACGACCACGAGGCGGAGAAGAGCCACCTCAAGCTGCGGGCCATGAGCGTGCTGGTGGGCGTCACCGCCGGCGGCGCGGGTGGGACCATCGGGGCCCTGGCCCAGCCGCAGTTCCCGGACGCGGCGCGGCCCGGCCTGGCGTCCTTCGGGATCTCCCTGGCGGTGCTCTCGGGCCTCTTCGCGATCCTGCCCCACGCCCACCAGTACATCCTCAAGGAGGCGACCTACAGCCGGCAGGCGGCGGCCACCCGGGACGACTACCTGACGATCGAGGCGCGGTGCGGCCCCACCCTCCCCGGCCGACCGGACGCGGAGATCGGCGCCTGCATCGCCGATCTTCAGGGGGCCCTGGCCGCGGCGAGGCAGCTGGACGGCGGCGGCCCCGGCAAGCCGCCGGCGGAGGCGGAGCTGGACCGCCTGCTGCAGCGATCCCGGTGAGCGATCCCGATCCAGGCTGGCGCTCGGCGGCCGCGCTGCGCTGGAAGCTGGCGTCGGGGGCGCTGCTCGACCCCTTCTCCCTGGTAGGCGCGGTGGCCGCGGCCTGGGCCTGCCACCGCGCGGCCGCCGCCTTCGTGGGGAGCGACCCGTTCGTCGGTTTCGCCCTGCCGCTGCTGCTGCTGGGCGGCCTCGAGCTCATCGCCGCCGCCATCGCGTCCACCCTGCTGTACGACCGCCGGGAGAACGACCTCCTGCGATCCCTGCCCCTGGGCCCGGACGGCTTCCTGCACCTGTGCCGCGCTGAGTTGGGGTGGTGGTCGATGGTGCCGCGCCTCCTGGTCGCAGCGGCGGCGTGGGGCGGCTGCGGGCCGGCGGTGGGCGCCGTGGTGTTCCTGGCCGGGGCGGGCGCTCGCGAGGCCGGCCTGGCCGCGGCCGTCG
>CALCXL010000126.1 GCA_937907595.1 uncultured Pseudomonadota bacterium | reverse complement strand
CCTTCGCGTGAACCAGCGGTGGGAGCCGGTCCCGGGCCAGGGGCTTCAGGCGCGACCGCAACCGAGGCAAGGCGGAGAGGATGTTGTGGTCGGGGGGCGCGGAACCGTCCGTGGGGATCTCCTGTCCACAGAGCCACCAAAGGCTGCGCCCGAACCGCTCGAATCGGGGATCGCCCTGCAGCGTCTTCCCGGTCACCTTGTAGAGCTGGTTGCGAAGCGCGTTGTGGTACCCGTCCCCTCCGGGGAGCCGGTGCCGGTTGAGGAACCGCGCAGCCTCCCGACGGATCGCCGCCTCGCCCCGAATCCGGTTCGCCTCCAGCGCCGACGGGTTGCGGGTCAGATGGATCCAGAATTCGGCGAGCAGCTCGTCGACGAGGTCCTTCCGCTCCTTCGCTGGCAGGCCCCGCGTGTGCGGGTGCCCCCCCGCCACCCTCTCGAAGGTGCGCTTGATCCGCGCGTGGGCGGTCGTCCACCGGGGATCCGAGGGGTCGCGCCAGATGTCCGGCAGCGAGGCGACGGGGGCAGACCCGGTCAACGAGCCTCCCAGTAGAACGTCTCCAGCTTGGCGTACAGCTCAGCGAGCTCTGCGTCTGGAAGGACGCCCAGTTCCTCCCCGCGGGGGCGAAAGGCCGCCGGCTTGCGCACGTAGGCATTCACGACGAACCAGCCCGGCCGCCGCAACCCCGGGAGGTGTCCAGCGGGGCTCTTGAGGGCGAACCGCAGTCCTTCCCGCGGCGGCTTTGACGTGCGTGGGAACCACTCCACCTGCCCCCCGCGCCCGCGCCCCCGGCACCAGGGCCGCTCCTTGCCGTCGCCCTGGATCAGGAGCGAAGCGACCGGGACCCAGCCCGTCCACCCGTCGGCGTCGGCGCGCTTCAGCTGCGTCCAGGGAGTGCCCATGCCGGGACGCTACCACTGCGGCGGCGCCTCTCGCTGCCACCGACGACGGACAGTTTTTCGACAAATCTCTGGCCAGGTGCGAAGTGGGTTCCTTCCAGGGAGAACGAACGTCGGCGAGGTCGCCGGCAGCAGACCCCGGCCCTTCGCGGCCACAACGATCGACTGGAACAGACCATGCCCACCAACACCTCGGACACCTCCTACGGCGACGCCGACTTCGTGCACGACAACCTCGACTCCAAGCTGGCCGGTGCGCCGTCGCTGTCGTTCATCGACGACATCGTCGCCCTGTACCGCTACTTCCAGCACTGCCCCCCCGCGGCCCACGTCGGGATGATCATCTTCGCCCTGGCGTACTTCATCAGCCCGATCGACGCGGTCCCGGACTTCATCCCCGTCGCCGGCTACCTCGATGACGCGGCGGTCGTGGCCGGGGTCGTCGCCTCGATCGGCTCCGCCCTCGACCGCTTTCGGTCCTGAACGCCGCACGGTCCGGGGGCCCCTCACCCCCGGACAGTGGGGGGGCGGGAGGCTCCCTTCGCTGGCAGGCCGCTGAAATTCGCCACCGCGGCCGCCAGCGGACGCCTCCACGCGCTCGGCTTCGCCGGTCGACCCTTCCGTACGCCCGGTACGTGGCGGTCCGACCGTCTGGCGAGCGCGCGGATCTGCCTCCCTGGCGACTCACGCTGGCTTCTTCAGCAACCTGCTGGTGGTCCCGCAGCGAGGCTCCAGGCCGCGCCGCCGCGCCCGTTGCGGCGCTCCACCTGGGCCGACTCACCTCACGAGGTAGTTGATCGCCTCCAGCCGCCCACCCCGCACCACCGACAGGTCCACGTCCTCCATCCTGGGCAGCGCCCGGGCGAACTGGGAGGCGGCGTCGTCCTCCGTGAACCGGCGGCCGTTGACTCCGAGGAGCACGTCTCCTGAGGACAGGCCCATGGCCGCGGCGGCGCTGCCGGGATTCACGTTCTCTATGAGATAGCCGGGACCGAACCCGGTGGCGGTCAACCCACCCAGGCGTGCGCCCGGCGGACCAAAGCCGGACTTCGCCCAGCCCTCCAGGACCTCCGGCGCCACAGCGAACTGCTCGTGCTCGATCTGGCGAACCTCCCCAGGCTCCAGGAACAGGTCCAGCTCCTCCACCTCCAGATCGTCGTCCTCCAGCAGACGGAGCAGCTCCTCACCGAACTCATCGAGGTCGTCCAGCGTCGCCGCCACGGGGGACGCGAGGCGACGGCCGACGGTGAAGGGGGGCCAGCCAGTGCGCCTCCCGCGATGGGACGGGGCTCCCTCCCCCTCCCCGGCCTCCTCGGATGCGCCGGGATGCGCCATTGGGTCCTGCGAGTCCACCACCGGCCGCCGCTCGATGAACCCGAGGAGGATCAGGAGCCCCGCCGCGACGCCCAGGAGCAGCCCCAGCCGCTTCATCGCAGCACCGTCTGCGCGAGGTCCGGGCGCATGGCGAGGACCAAGGCGTGCGCGTTGTCGAACCGGTCATCGACCAGGGGGCTGATGGCGCCGCTCAGGAGGTCGATGTGCGCGATCCAGTGGCGACCGCTGTCGGCGACGACCGTGAACACCAGGCCCGACCCGTCCGGCAGCCACGCGGGCTCCTTATCGTCCGGGCCGGAGGTCACCGCAACCGACTCGCCGGTCTCGACGTCGACCACGCAGATGGCCACGCCGCTCCCGACCGGGCAGTCGTAGGCCACCCGGTCCCCGTCGGGGCTGTATGCGGGGTGGGTGCCCGCCAACGCGACGCCGCTGAGCGCCCGGGGTGTGGGATCGGTGAGGCTCGCTTCGAAGAGGCTGGGTGCCCCCGAGTCGGGATCCACGGCGACGTAGACGACCCGCGCGCCCTCGGGGTGCCAGGTGGGCTGAGCTTCGCACCCGACGGAGCCATCCGTGAGCAGCCGGCTGAGTCCCGTGGCCGGCTCCACGACCCGGATGCGGGCGCACCCGGCCGGCGACCGCTTCCAGTCGAACGCGAACAGGCCGCCCGGGCCCGCCGCGGCCGAGTCGGTGAACCCCGCCAACGACGGCTCCACCACGGCGGGCGCGTCCGCTCCAGGAGCGAGCTCAAACACGCGATACGGGGCGTCCTCGGTGCCTCCGCCCCCCGTGAACCAGACGGTCCCGCCCGAAGCCAGGTCGGGACAGATCGCGAAGTC
>CALCXL010000125.1 GCA_937907595.1 uncultured Pseudomonadota bacterium | reverse complement strand
CCCTGCGTGACTACGCCATCAAGAAGATGGCCATGGGCCTGACGACCTACGAAGAGGTCCTGCGGGTCACCACCGAGGGGTGACAGGCTCGAATCAGCCCAGCGCTGCGAACCCCAGGTAGCCCTTGGCCTGGGGGCCGTCGGGGCGCAGCGCCACCTTGATGTGGAAGCTGCGGTGCAGGGTGCGGCCGTCCGACAGGCGGGAGCGCCCGGGCCAGGCCAGCAGGGCGTCGGCCTTGGCCCGATCGGCGAGCCCGTCGCGGCACAGGAACCGCAGCCAGGAGGCGCGATCCCGCCGGCTGGGAAAGCCCTGCACGGTCTGGCGGGCCTCGATGCCCAGGTAGGGGTTGAGCTCCGGCTCCGCCTCCAGCTGTACGAACACGGGCTCCAGGGGGGCGCGGGCGGCGGCGCGGTGGCGCTCGGCAAGCTCCAGATCGCCGGGCCAGCCGATGGCCTGCAACCAGGGGCTGAAGCCCCCGTCGGGCAGGGCGCAGAACATGCGGAGAGCGTTGCGACCGCGGGGGCGCAGGCTGCCGATGCCGAGCAGGCGACCGCCCTCGGGCAGAGCGGCCTGGACGCGACGCACCGCGGGCTCGAAGGGAGCGATGTCGGCCACCTGCTGGCCCAGGCAGGCGAGCGCCAGGGCGCAGGGATCGTCCACGGGGGGCGCGGACGGTCCTTCAAAGAACGCCGCGTCCGCACCGAACCAGATCAGGGGGTTGTTGGCTGCGCGCGCGAGGGTCTCCCACTCGAACCAGAGCTGCGGGGAGGCCGCGACCGGAGCGGCCGAGCGCGACCAGGCCTTCACCTGACGGGCCGGGCCGGGCGCCAGGAGGTCCAGATTGCCACGATCGACGGCCAGGGCCATGGCGGCGCGAGCCGGGCCCACGTCGGAGCAGCAGGTCAGCAGGTCCACTGCAGCGTCGCTGGCGGCCAGCCGGCACTCGAGCATCCCCCAGTTCCACACCGCGGGCAGATCGGCGGCGAAGGCGCGCAGGGGCTCCATCATCGCGGGGTCGACCAGCGCGGGAGGCAGCGATGCGCCCAACGCGTCGAGCACCACCGCGGCGTCGAAGGGCTGGGGGTGACTCAAGTCCTCACGGCTTCTTGATCTTGAACTTCTTGTTGGAGAGGGTGCCCTGCGTCCCCGCGAGGTCCGTCACCGCGATCCGCAGGCTCATCGTCTTGCCATTGGGCAAGTAGCCGCCGATGTCGACGTCGCAGGTCAGCCGGGTGCCCGCGCTGTTGACGACGACGTTGGTGGCCTTGATGACCGGCTGGTTCCACCAGTAGAGCCAGACCACCGAAGCGGGGGCGAAGTTGTCCCCGTCGACCGTCAACTGCAGCACCTGGCTGTGGCTTCCGTTGATCTTCTTGCTGGCGGGGCTGCGGCCCGTGACCTGGGTGCCTCCCGAGCTCGCTCCGATGACGCTCCACATGCTCAACCTCCTTGTTCGACGGCCTCAGCGGGGCACATCGTGCGGCTCCGCCAGACCAGGGTGGATCCAAACTGCGGGCCGGGGCCCGTGCTGCTGGCGACCACGTCCACCGTGCCGCCGTACTCGTAGGTGACGGTCACCGTCTCCGCTTTGGTCGCGCCCGGCGCCGGCGAGAGGGAGACCCACTCCCGGGTCTCGGGCACCGACCACTGGCTTCCGCTGTTGCTCACCATCCAGCCGGGGGTGGCCACCGCGCCGTCCACCGCCACCTTCAGGATGCGGCTGACGGGGTCCCGGGCCAGGGTGAAGACCGAGCGGGGCTGGCCGGCGGGCACGGAGAAGGACTCCGTGGCGACCCGGGGGCAGTGGTCCTCATCGAACAGATCGGCCACGCGGATGTCCGCCGCCCCCACCGCGCCCTCGGGCAGGTCCTTGCGGGAGGACTGGTTGTAGACGAGGGGCCGCTTCTTGCCGGGGGCCGCCTTGCCCTCAAACACCGTGACGGCGTGGCCGGGGTTGCCCTCAGCCCTCAGCCGCCAAGATCGAGCCTCCCAAGTACACCTTCGCAGCGGCAGCGCCCCCAGGCGCTGCGGTTACCTTGAGATGAAACGAACGGATGAGCTCAAGCTCGGACGAGTCCTGCTTGATCATCTGCCGGCCAGGAAAGGCCAGTACCGCGTCCGCGTGGGCCGGCTGCACGGCTCCGTCCCTCACGAGTGCAGCGAGAAGCTCGGACCTTGCCGGGCGCTCGGGAAAGCCGGCCGTGGTCTGGCGGCACTCCAGACCGAGGTAGGCGCCCACACACTCAGACACCTCGATCTGGACGAAAACCGGCTCCCACGGTCCACCGATGAGGGGTAGCCAACGCCGTACGAAGTCCAAGTCTCCGGGCCAGCATATTCCCTGGAGCCAGGACACGAGTCCGTCCGCCGGCAGCCCAACGAACATTCGACGATCCTCCGATCCCCGGCTCGCCAGACTCCCCGTGCCGAGCAGTCTCCCACCATTTGGGAGAGCGCGTAGACACATCTCGACGGTCTGAATCACGACTCGGGTCGGCACGTTGCCGAGGGCCGCGGCGGTCTGTTCCACCAGCCGCAGTGCCTCCAACGGCGGGTCGCTCCGGTTGGCGTGGTGGGGTAGATCAACCCAGAGCAGGGGACGGCTGTCCGGCCTATCCCATTCCGCCCAGACGACGCCGACCGCGGGGTGTCCAGAGGCCTGCAGCGCCCACGGTTCCAGCAGTGCACGGGATCCAGCCAGCCCGAAGTCGGGACGCCCGAGGTCCAGCAGCAGTTGGCCTCGGGCTCCCGCATCCGACGTGATGCAGCCAAGGAGCGAAGGCCGACCGACCGACCCTCCGAGGGGGACCTCGACCATGCACCACTGCCAAGCAGCCCCGCTGGTATCAAGAACCGAGTCGAACTCAGCCAGGTGGGCAGGATCGACGAGCAGCGTTGGGATCGAAGGTTTTAATGACTCCAAATGCTGGCGTAGCGGCCCGAACCAGAGACCCGTAGAGCGTGGTTCCGTGCCGCTCACCTGGCGAAGCCCTCTAGTCGACCGCGAAGTACTCAGTGCTCAGCGGGATGGGATCCGCGAGGAGGCGCTCAGCCGAAACAATGACGGGGATGTAGATCCCGGGTTCGACGCCAGAGAAGTCCGCCTCGACCGAGAGGCTCCACTTCGCACCGTCGACCGCAACGTCCTTGCTCTCGGCCATGTACACGTGCGGATCTCCCATCTGCGCATCCTGCCGGTAGAACCGGAGCGTCAGATCGCCGGGCACCTCACCGTGAGCCATGGTTCCCCAGACCCGCAGGTGACTCGCCCCCGTTCCCTGATGTGCGTTCATGCCTCCGGGATTCAGCTGTTCGGTCGTTGCACTCCACATGGTTCCTCCTCGCAACCGGTTGAATGGACGCCGCGGACGGTAGTTGGTCCCGCGCGTTACCGTCAATGGAAGATCGCCTCGTCGCGGGCGGTGGGGTCCCCCAGCAGCGCCGCCCGGCGCAGGCGGGCCGAACTCTCGAAGAGGCGCATGTCGGCGGCACGGTACAGCTCGATGGCCTCGGAGAGCAGCGCCAGGGATCGGGGCCCGTCGCTGTTCTGGGCCGTCATGGCCGCCCGGATCATGCGACCGTGGGCGGGTCCATCGGCGCGGGACTCGCCGTCGAGCAGCCGCGCCGTCCTCCCCAACGAGCTGAGGCTGCGCACGGCCCTCCCCTGGTCGTTGGCGGCGAGCACGATGCGGGCCTCCAGCAACGCCATGTCGATGCGCCACATGGGCAGGCGACGACCCCCGGCCGCCCGGAACGCCGCGAGATCCACGACCACCCGCTCCTCCGCGCGGTCGACGTCGCCCTCGTACAGGTCGGCGGTGACGTTCAGCCACATCGCGTAGAAGCGGGGGACGGTGTAGGGCGTCTCCATCCAATCCGCAGCGACGCGGTCGGCGTGTCCTCGAGCCCCTGCCACGTCGCCCGCGGCCAGCCGCACCATCGAGAGGTACTGACGAAAGAGGACCTGGCCGTAGAGATCGCCGCGGCGGCTGGCGTCGAGCAGCCCGGCTTCCGACACCTCGCCGCACTCCACCAGCTCCCCCCTGAACTGCAGCGCCCAGACCGCGAAGCCCGAGGCCATCCCGCGCTCCCAGCTCACGCCCGCGCAGCGCCCGTCGAAGACCTCCACCGCCCGGTGCGCGGCGTCGCCCATGGCCCGCCAGTTGCCCGAGAAGACGTGCGTGGCCGCCGTCCACAGCTCGGTCGCAGCCTGCAGGTAAGCGTCGTGGGCCTCGTCCCCCACCGAGCGTGCGTGGGCCAGGTAGCGCTGGCCGATCCCGCGCAGGCCCGGGAGCTGGAACAGGAACACGGACATGAAGCCCAACACCCGGGCCGCCCGCTGGCGATCGCCGACGCTCAGGGCGCGGTGCAGGCTCTGCAGCATGAACGCGGTGCCCTCCAGGGGGATGACCGGCACCAGGCCCTTGCCCACGGACCAGCAGAGGTCGATGCGCTGCGTCTCCCGATCGTCGGCCTGGGCCGAAGGGCGGGGGTCCGGGCCGCGGAGCAGGAGGCGGACGAGGTCCCGGAGGACCACGACGGCGGTGCGCAGCGCGGAGCCCGATCGGCGCACGCTCAATTCGGCGAAGACCGGCTCCAGGGAAGACATCCCCAGGTCCACCTCGCCGGCCGACAGCCAGGCGTCGGCGGCGCGGGCCCGCAGGGCGTGGACCTGCGCGGGGGCGGCGCCCTGGGCGGCGCTGGAGAACTCCCGGGCGGCGGCGCTGCAGTGCCCGCCGTTGTGCAGGTGCTCGGCGCGGCGCTCCACCAGCTCGCGGCGGCGGGCGGCGGCGAAGTCCCCCCAGCCCAGGGCCTTCTGCAGCAGGCCGGCGGCGCGGCCGAACGCGAGCTGCCGGCCCGCCTCCTCCGCGGCGACGATGGCGAAGTCGGCGGCGCGGGCGAGGTCGCCAGCCCCGTGGTGGTGCTCGCTCAGCTCCTCCGCCGCGGCGCCCTGCTGCTCCAGGGCCCGGGCGAGCGACCCGTGCAGGCGGGTCGCGCGCTCCGGCTCCGCCCGCCCCACCACGGCCTCGCGCACCCGGTCGTGCCAGGCCTCCAGCAGATCGTCCGGGGCCAGCCCGATCTCGCGGATCAGCGACGAGCGACGCAGCAGGTGGATGCTCCGCTTCGTGGCTGCTGCGCCCGTCGCCAACAGCAACGTCTCCTGATCGATGGGGCGGCCAGCGAAGGCCACCAGGTCCAGGACCAGGCGGGTCTCCTCGTCCAGCTCGTCCAGGCGCGCGCCGACGAGGTCCGGCACCGAGATGTGCTCGCCCTCCGCGAATACCTGCCCCCGCTGGACCTCGGCGATGAGGGCGTCCAGCCAGTAGGGCACGCCCTGGGCGCTGCGGACCAGGGCGCTGACGGTGTCCTCGGACGCCATGCTGCCCAGGCCGCGGCGGGCGAGGCGGGTGCACTCCTGCTCGTCCAGGGCCTGCAGGGGCACGCGCTCGATGGGGAGCGACGCGGCCGACGCCGTCGACGCCTCCCAGTGGCTGAGAAACGCGCTCCCCTGCCCTTCGGGGTGGCGCACGGCCAGGATCAGCAGCAGCGCGCAGGGCTCGGGCGGGGAGACGATCTCCAGCAGCAGCTCGACGGTGTCCACGTCGCCCCACTGCACGTCGTCCAGGAACAGGATCAGCGGGCGGTCCGCCGACGCCCGGCGCAGGACGGTCTTGACCGCCCGGAAGGCTCGCTGCCGGCGCTCCACGGGCAGGGCGGCGCCGAAGTCCATCGCCTCCTCACCCGCCCGATCGAGCCCGACCGCCGGGAAGATCCACTTCAGCTCCTGGACCTCCTTGCCCAGGAGTTGGGCCGCGTCGAAAAGATCCATGCGCGACAGGGCCTCCCCGAAGGCCTCCATGACCTGGTCGAAGCCGTTGTAGGGGATGGCCTGCCGCTCGTAGCAGCGGCCGCGCAGGACCAGGGGCGAGGGGGAGCGGTGCACGGCGGCGCCCAGGAAGTGCTCCACCAGCGCGGTCTTGCCGATGCCCGGGGCGCCAGCCACCACCGCGCGGACGGGCCGGCCGGCACGCACCCGGGCCAGACAGCGCTCCAGCACCGCCAGGGAGCGCTCGCGTCCAACAAACTCGGGGCGTGGGCGGTCGCGCTCGTCGGGCACCGAGGGCACCAGGCCCAGGCGCTCGCGGATCTGCTCGGCGATCGGCCGGCGCTCGGGATCGGGGGCCAGGAGGTCCCGCACCAGCGCGCGCAGGGGCTCGGGGGCCTCCGGATCCAGCAGATCGAAGCGCTCCTCGGGGCCGTCGGGGTTGGGTGGGGTGTCGGCCAGCACCCGGAAGAGCAGCGCGCCCAGGGAGTACCAGTCGGCGGCGGTGCCCGGAGGCTGGCGCTGGAGGATCTCCGGGGCGATGTAGCCCGGCGTGCCCCGGAAGCCGGTGGAGGCCGTCCGGGTGCCGTCGGGGTGGTACTGCAGGGGCTCGGACAGCCCGAAGTCGAGCACCGCGACGCTGCGGTCCGGCCGCACCAGCACGTTCCGCGCCTTGAGGTCCAGATGCAGCAGGCTGTTGTTGTGCAGGGCGGCCACAGCGTCCACGAGCTGCCGCAGGGCATCGATCAAGCGGCTGGTGCGCAGGCCCGGGCCCAGGGGGTCGTCGGGGCCGCGGCGCACGTAGTCCAGGAAGTCGACGCCCTCCACCAGCTCCATGGAGAACCACCACCAGCCGCCTTCGCGAAAGCCCTGCTCGTCGGGGGCGATGAGGTTCGGGTGATCGACCCGGGCCAGGTTGCGGAACTCGCGCTTGAAGCGGGAGACGGCGTCGGTGTCCCACATGCGCAGGAGCTTGACGGCGACATTGCGGTTGTCGTCCAGGTCCAGGGCCTCGTAGACCTCCCCGAACATGCCGCGGCCGATGGGGCGCAGCAGCCAGGCCGATCCCAGCAGCAGCGGCACCGACTCCCACGCTCCGGAGCCCCCCGAGTCGCTTGCGCCTGGCAGGTCCGGGGGCAGGTCCGCCGTCTCCGAGCCGCCGCTCGGGCGTGGGAGGGCTTCCCCGCCCTCGCTCGCCAGGGACTCCAGCAGGCCGCGCCGGCCCACGTCGGTCCGCACCTGGGCGGCGTAGCGGGCCGGCGGCATGCTCAGGCAGGCCTTGCCCAGCTGCAGTTCCACGGCGTTGCGGCCAAAGCGCACGCTGACGCCGGCCGCGCCGGGTGGGACGGAGCGCGGCGGCTGCGAAGGAGGGTTCATCCCCGGCCGTCCACCACCCACCAGCGTCCGGACTCGCCCATCTCCACGCGGGTCGGTCCCTCGACCGGGTGGTCGCTGGGGTACAGCGGGTCGCCGGGCAGCAGGAGGGCGGCGCGCTCGCCGATCTGCTGGAAGCGGGGCATGACCGGCGGCACGGAGCGGCGCTCGGCCTCCGCCAGGACGTCGGCTGCGGTGTCGAAGCGGGCCAGATCCCAGATCGTGTAGTAGGTGGGCGGGGCCATGACCAGGGAGCCGTCGCCGTAGCGGGCCAGGGCCGACTTCGGCTCCACCCACCGCGACGCGATCGTCTCGTAGTCGTCGTGCACGGGCTCCGCGCCGGCGGGCAGGCGACAGACCACGAACCAGGTGTCGAAGCGCCGGGCCTCGAACTCGGGCGTGATCCAGTGGGCCAGGACGTGCAGGGCGTTGAGGCTGGGCAGGCGGACGCCGACCTCCTCGTGCACCTCCCGCGCGCCGGCCACCAGCTGGGCTACGGCGGCGCCGTGGTCCAGCTCACCCTCGAAGCGCCGGTGGGCCAGCGCCGGGTCCAGGCCGCCCCAATCGTTGGCGGCGTCGCGGTCCTCCGGATCCACCCGCCCGCCGGGGAAGACGTGGGCGCCGGGCATGAACGAGGACTGCAGGCTGCGCTGGACCATGAAGACCGAGAAGCCCACGGGCTCGTCGCGCAACAGGAGCACGGTGGTGGCGGGGCTTGGGGCGGCGACCATCGGCAGAGATTAGCCCATGGGCCGGCTCACGGCGGCGCCCCGTCGACCCGCGCGGCCCCTGTCGAGGGGGCCGAATCAGGGCGCGTCGGGGCCGACCGCCTCCCAATCGTCGGGGACGTGGTCGGCGTGGCGGGCGTCGATCCAGACGTCGAGCCGGAGGCCCTGGCGGAACAGCGTGCTGCGGTGCAGGTAGGGGCCGGGCAGGCGGCGCTCCACGGTGGGGCGGTCGACGGGTTTGGTGATGATGACGTCGCCGTCCAGGGCGTCGGGCAGGTCGCCGGCGTCGGTGAGGCCGGGGCGATCCAGCAGCCAGTTCATGGGGTACCGGGAGTCCTGCCAGGAGGTCAGCGTGGCGTCGGGGGCGGCTTCCAGCACCACGCGCACCACGGCCATGGTGTCGATCAGCTCCTGCCGGGTCTGCACGTAGACCAGGGGCGCGTCGGGGTCCTCGGGGCGGACGAAGGAGAAGTCGATGGCGCGCGCGATCGACGACAGGGCCAGCAGGATCACAGCCGCCCTCCCCACCCGATGCCGATCCAGCCAGGCCGCGCCCCAACCGGCCAGCAGCGCCAGGGGCAGCGCCGCCTGGAGGATGCACCAGGGCGTCTTGTAGGCGACGGCGGAGTAGACGGCGACGGTGGCCAGCAGCC
>CALCXL010000124.1 GCA_937907595.1 uncultured Pseudomonadota bacterium | reverse complement strand
CGTGGGGGCCCGTGCATGGGGGGGGGCCGGGCCGAGGGGTGGCCCAGGTGTTCTACAGTGCCGGCATGGCGGACCTGGGCGATGCGACGGTGGGGGCCCTGAGGGCCTGCGGGGTGGGGCGTGCGGGGCTGGAGGCGCGGGCCCGGGCCGGGGACGAGCTCGCGTTCGTGGAGCTCGCGGAGCAGCGCGCGGCGGCGGGGGACGGTGACGGCGCGGTGGCGGTGCTGTCCGAGCTGATCGAGGCGCAGCCCGGCTCGGCCGAGGGCTGGGCGGCGCTGGCCCGGCTCTTCGCGACGGCGGGGTTGGACGAGGACGCGCTGGGCTGCTGGCAGCAGGCCGTGGCCGCCGAAGGGCGCCCCGATCACCTGGTGTCCCTGGGCACCCTCCTGCAGCAGGGGGGCGACGCCGGGGCGGCAGCGGGCTGCTACGTGCGGGCGCTGCGCAGCGATCCGGATCTGGTCGCGGCCCACCACAACCTGGCCGCGCTCTACGTGGCCTCGGGGCGGCTGGAGGGGGCGGCCGATCACTACCGGCAGGTGGTCCAGCGGGACCCCGGGCACGTGCGGGCCTGGGGCAACCTGGGGGTCGTGCTGCGGCGGCTGGATCGCAACGACGAGGCCCGCGACGCCCTGGAGCAGGCGGTGCTGCGGGACGCCTCCTACGCGCGCGGCTGGGCCAACCTGGCGTCGGCGCGGGAGGCCGCCAACGACGTCGCCGGCGGGCGGGAGGCGGTGCAGCGGGCCCTGGCCCTCGCGCCCGACGACCCCCTGGCCCGGCTCACGGCGGCGCGGTTGGATCGCCGGCAGGGGGCCTTCGCCGACGCGTCGACCGCGCTGGAGGCCCTGGTGACCGAGTCGTTGCCCCTGGATCTGGCCAGCAAGGCGCGGGTGGAGTTGGGCTTCGTGCGCGATCGGCTGGGAGACGCGGCGGGGGCGTTCGCGGCGTTCGAGGCAGGGCAGCGCGGCCTGGCGCAGCTCCCCGAGGCCCGGGCGGTGGCTCGGGCGGCGTACCCCCGCCTGCTGGCGCGGGTGGAGGCCGGGGCGGAAGCGCTCTGCGCGCGCGAGGTGGAGGCCGACGGCGAGCCGGCCCCGGTGTTCGTGGTGGGCTTCCCGCGATCGGGCACCACGCTCTGCGAGCAGATCATCGCCGCCCACCCCGCCTTCGCGACGTCGGACGAGCTCCCCCTGCTGGAGCGCGCTCTGGCCCGGGTGGCCGGGGACGCGGGGCAGGCCTACCCCGAGGGCCTGGCTGGGGCCAGCGTCGAGCAGATCGCGTCCTGGCGGGCGGCCTACCGGGCATCGCAGCCCCCCGTCGGCGGCCGCTTCGTCGACAAGTTCCCCCTCAACCTGGTCCACCTGCCAGCGATCCGTCTGCTGTTCCCCGACGCTGCTGTGGTGCTGGTGCTCCGGGATCCGCGGGACGTTGTCCTCAGCAACTTCATGCAGGACTTCGTGCCCAACGAGGCCATGATCCACAGCACCAGCCTGGCCGGCGCCGCCGCCCTCTACGACCGCGTGATGGGCCTGTGGAGGGCCTGGGCGCCCCGCTTCCCCGACGTGCACGTCCTGCGCTACGAGGACCTGGTGGACGATCTGGAGGGCGAGGCGCGGCGCCTGCTGGGCTTCCTGGGCGTGCCCTGGGACCCCCTGGTCCTGGACTACCACCGCCAGGCCGCCGGCCGGCGCATCTCCACGCCCAGCCACCAGGACGTGACCAAGCCGATCTTCCGGCGATCCTCAGGTCGATGGCGCCGCTACGAAGCGCAGATGGCGCCGGTGCTGCCCCTGCTGGCCCCCCACGTCCAGGCCCTGGGCTACGCGCAATGAGGGACGGGGAGGCGCTGCGGGCGACGCTGCGGCGCATCGACGGGCGCGGCTACCCGGCCTACAAGGACCTGCTGGGGCGCTGGGAGCTGCCCGGCTTTGCGTTGCTGGTCGACCGCGTGCAGGGCGATCCCTTCGCGTCGCCGAGCCGGCTGCGGGTCCTGGTGCCGGCCGATCGCGCGGGCTTCGATCCCGAGGATCACGCGACAGAGGCCCGATCCCGCTTCCTGCGGGACCTGCTCACGCGGCGCTTCGGGGAGGCTTGCGAGCAGGCCTCGGGGCGGCGGGGCAGCGGCAAGAGCGGCGAGCTGAGCGTGGTGGGGGTGGGGCAGGAGGTGCTCGATCGCAGCGCGGTGCTGCTGGGGCCTGAGGGCGTTGAGGCGCGCTTGCGGGCCGGGCTGCCGGCGCAGGGGCGGCGGGTGTCGGGGCGGGAGGCCGAGCGCATGCTCTGCGAGGACCTGCCCCGGGCGGTGGAGCGGGGGCTTTGTCGGGCTTCGCTGGATGCGTGGGAGCTTCGGGCCTGGCGGGAGGCGGCCGAGGACAGCGCCGCCTTGCGGGCGCAGCTGGAAGCACTTGGGCTGGTGGCCTTCGTGGCGGACGGATCGGTCCTTCCCCGCCGTTCCGGGGTGGACGATCGGCCGATGTGTGAGGGCGCGCTGCCCTTCGCGTCGCCGCCGGGCCTGCGCGTGACCCTGACGTTGCCCCACCGCGGCGAGATCGCGGGGATGGGGGTTCGGCGGGGGGTGACCGTCATCGTCGGCGGCGGGTACCACGGCAAGTCGACGCTGCTGCGGGCCCTGGAGCGGGGGGTCTGGGACCACATCCCCGGGGACGGCCGGGAGGGGGTGGTGACCGTGCCGGGGGCGGTGAAGGTCCGGGCCGAGGACGGTCGATCGGTGCGCGGCGTCGACATCAGCCCCTTCATCGGCGCGCTGCCGGGGGGGCGATCGACCGCGGCCTTTCACACCGACGACGCCAGCGGCAGCACGTCCCAGGCGGCGTCCATCGTCGAGGCCCTTGAGGCGGGCGCGACGGCGCTGCTGCTGGACGAGGACAGCTCGGCCACCAACTTCCTGATCCGCGACGCCCGCATGCAGCGGCTGGTGGCGGCGGACAAGGAGCCCATCACGCCCCTGCTGGACCGGGTGGCCTCCCTGCGCGACGACCTGGGCGTCTCCACGATCCTGGTGGTGGGGGGCAGCGGCGACTGGTTCGACGTGGCCGACTGCGTGGTGGGGATGGACGCCTTCGCGCCCTGGGAGGCGACGGAGCGGGCCCGGGCCATCGCGGCGTCGACGCCGACGGGTCGGGAGGCCGGGGACGGTCGCCGGTTGCAGCGCCCCCGGCCGCGGGTGCCCGATCCGTCCACCCTGGACCCCAGCCACGGTCGGCGTCCCTCCAGCGTGAAGGTGCTGGGCCGCCGCGGCTTGCTCTACGGGCGGCAGGAGGTGGAGCTGGGCGCCCTGGAGCAGGTGGTGGAGGCCGCCCAGCTTCGCGGCATCGGCCACGCGATCGAGTGGCTGCGGCGGGGGCCCATGGACGGTCGGCGGGAGCTGGCCGAGCTGCTGGATCTCTGGGAGGAGGCGGTGGCCGAGGGGGTCGCGGGCAGCCTGCCGTCGCCGGACGGGGACGTGGCCCGCGTGCGGCGGTTCGAGGTGGCGGCGGCGCTGTCGCGGATCCGGTCCCTGGGCGTTCGGTAGCCGCTCCTACGTCGGTTGTTCGCCGGGATCCGTCGATCCGAACCGCATCGCCACCAGCAGGGCAGGGAGCCCCAGCGCCGCCGTCCCCACGAAGAACAGCGGCCACCCCATCCAGTCGACCGCCGCCCCGCTGAAGCCCGAGACCAGCTTGGCCGGCAGCGTCATGATCGAGCTCAGCAGGGCGTACTGCGTGGCCGAGTAGCCCGGGGTCGTCAGGCTGGACAGCCAGGCCACGAACACCGCGCTGGCGAAGCCCCCGCTTAGGTTGTCGATGAGCACCACCGCCGCCAGCCCGCCCGGATCCGGCTCCCCATGCCAGGCCAGGGCCGCGAAGGCCAGGTTGGACAGGCCCAGGCCCAGCACCCCCGGCAGCAGGGAGCGCCGCACCCCCCGGTGGGCCACCAGGATCCCGCCGACGGCCGCGCCGCCCAGGGTGGCCCCGAAGCCCAGCACCTTCGCCAGCGTCGCGATCTCCCCCTTGCTGTAGCCCGCCTCCAGCAGGAAGGGGTTGGCCATGCCCGCCATGACGATGTCCGGCACCTTGAACAGCGCCACCAGCACCAGCGTCAGGCCCAGGTGCGCGGCGTGCTTTCGACCGAAGGCGGAGAGGGGGGCCACGATCGCGCTGCGCCCCCAGGATCGCAGGCGCTCGCGGCGGGTCCGGCCCTCCAGGGGCGCGGGCTCGGCCCGATCGGGCTCGGGGGCCAGCAGCGTCGTCACCACACCCACCCCGCCCAGCAGCGCCATCACGGTGTAGGCCCGGGACCAGGACCCCAACTCCGCCAGCCACAGGGCGCCCGCCCCCGCCGCGAGCATGGCCACCCGGTAGCCGGCGACGTACGCGGCCGCCATCACCCCCTGCAGCGCCTCCTCCTCGGCCTCGACCCGCCAGGCGTCCACCGCCACGTCCTGGGTCGCCGAACAGAACGCGATGAACAGCGCCGTCGCCGCCACGGTGCCCAGCTGCGTGGCCGGGTCCAGGCTCGACAGCACCAGCAGCCCCATCACGATGCCGACCTGTCCCACGAGCATCCACGCGCGCCGCCGGCCCAGCCAGCGGTCCAGCAGCGGCAGGGGCAGGCGATCGACGAGCGGAGCCCAGGCGACCTTGATCGAGTAGGTGGTGCCGATCCAGCCGAAGGCGCCGATGGCCGCCCGGGCCACGCCGGCGTCGCTGAGCCAGGCGGTCAGGGTCGAGAAGACCAGCAGGAAGGGCAGGCCGGCGGAGAAGCCCAGGCCCAGCATCGCCAGGCTGCGCGGTCGCAGGTACGCGCCGACCGATTCATGCCAGGTTCGCTGCACGCAAGGAGCTTAGTGCAGGGGCCGGAAGTCGGGTGATCGGCGCGGCTGCTAGCCTTGGGCCCCATGGACCTCATCGCCCTGGCCATCCCCGGCTTCTTCCTGCTCATCGGCGTCGAGCTCTGGTTCAGCCGCCGAGGGGGGCTGGGCCTCTACCGCTTCACCGACTCCATCAACGACTTGAGCTGCGGCGTCATCAACCAGGTGATCTCCGTGTTCACCGCCGCGGCGCTGTTCGGCCTGTACGTCTTCACCTACGAGCACGCCGCGCTCCTGGAGCTGCCGGCGACGGGCTGGGGGACCTGGGTGCTGGCGCTGGTGGGCGTGGACTTTGGCTACTACTGGTTCCACCGCAGCGCGCACCACCGGAACCTGCTCTGGGCCACCCACGTCGTGCACCACCAGAGCGAGGAGTACAACCTGACGGTGGCGCTGCGGCAGGGCGCCATCGAGCCCTGGGCGACGTGGATCTTCTACCAACCCCTGGCCTTGCTCGGCGTGCCGCCCCTGGTCTTCATCACCGCCAGCAGCGTCAACACCATCTTCCAATTCTGGGTGCACACCCGCGCCATCAAGGGCCTGGGCCCCCTGGAGTGGGTCTTCAACACCCCCAGCCACCACCGCGTGCACCACGGCGCCGACCCGAAGTACCTGGACCGCAACTTCGGCGGCATGCTCATCGTCTGGGACCGGCTCTTCGGCACGTTCCAGGCGGAGGAGGAGGAGCCCACCTTCGGCCTGGTCGCCCCCCTGGCCAGTTGGAACCCCCTGTGGGCCAACGTGAAGTTCCCCCTGGCGC
>CALCXL010000123.1 GCA_937907595.1 uncultured Pseudomonadota bacterium | reverse complement strand
CGGCAGGTTCGGCGGCAGGTTCGGCGACAGGTTCGGCGGCAGGTTCGGCGGCAGGTTCGGCGACGGGTTCGTCGACAACCGGCTCGGTCTCCACAGGATCGACGGCTGCCTCGGTGGCGGGCTCATCGGCAGGGACGGCGACCTCGGCCTCGGCGGGGGCCGCGAGCGCCGCAGCAAGCAAGGCCGACGGCGCCACGACGTCGCCGCGTTGGGGCTCGAAGAGGAAGACGCGGCTCTCGGGCGGGGCGAAGCCGGCCGGGTCCCGGGTCCAGGCGAGGCCAGCCCACACGGTCGGCGCGCCGGGGGGCTGCCAGAGGGCGGCGGCGACCATCGCCGTGCCCAGGACGGGGGTGCGGACCACCTCCTCCAGGCCGCGGTGGACACCCTCCATCCACCGAAGCTCGCCGCCCTGCAGCACGCGCAGGTTCCTGAAGACCACCACCGGCGTCGCGTTGCCGCCCACCATCAGGGCCCCCGTCCGCCCCTCACGCTCGCCGATCACGACCGGCGAGGGCAGGCGAAGCACCTCCTCCTCCTCGCTGCCCAGCAGCTCCCGGTAGCTCCGCTCGATCTCCACGGGGCGGGCGACGGGCCGGTCGTCGGAGCGCCACACCCGCGCCCGCGGCGAGCGCGCGTCCCGCTCGCTGAGGTGGCCCGTCGCCTCCAGGGCGAACAGGCGATCGCGGTCCTCGCCCGGCAGCCAGAAGTGGTCGAACAGCGACGCGCCGGGGGGGATCGGCACCGCCTTGCCGACCTCGAACCCGGCGTCGCCCCAGGTCACCTCCTCGGGGGTGCCCCGGAAGGGTCGGTCGCCTCCCGAGCGCTGCCCGATCAAGGACCAGGTCCCGTCGGCCCGCCGCAGGGGGCGCAGGTAGCCGAAGAACCAGCCGCCGGAGACCGCCCTCCCCTCGGGACCGGCCGCGATCACCGCCGAGCGCATCCGACCACCCTGCACGATGACGATCCACTCGGCGTCGCCGTCGCCGTCCAGGTCCGCCGCCTCCATGCGCACCAGCCGCTGGAACTTCGGGGCGGACCAGAGCAGCTCGCTCGTCCCGTCCAGCCCGACCGCGGTGACGCCGGCCTCGTCGGCCACCCAGAGGCGCTCGGGTCCGCCGGCGACGTCCCGTCCCGCGCCCAGCCCCACCCCCACGCAGCGGCAGGAGTGCAGCGACTCCTCGAGCATCGCCAGCTCCCGCGCGGCCTGCGCGTGGGCGCAGCCCGTAACCCCGATGATCAACAAGAGGAGGAGGGGCGACGCCCGGCCTCCGGGGGCAAGCGGAAAGCGGTCTCTCATGTTCCGGGCACTCCTCGTCTCAAACCGGCAAAGGCGGCGGTGACTGCCCGCCAGGACGCCTCGGGGCTGGCGGTGGGCAGCACCGCCTCGATGGCCACCGGCCGACCGTCCACCGTCATGTACCAGCCCACGCGCAGCGCGCTCGGGGCTTCCCGAGTGGCCACCCAGGGGGCGGCGTCGGCCACGGCTTCCAGCGCGCGCTGGGTGCCCCGGGCCACGAAGCCCAGGGGGCGCTCATCGTAGCGCTCCTGCAGCTCGGCCTCGTTGCCCGTCCAGGTGCCGAACAGCAGCGTCGCGCCGGTCTCGCCGTGCCGTGCCTCCCAGGGGAAGGCGCCCCGGCCGGGCCGGATCTGCCAGCCGGTCGGCAGATCCAACTCCAGCCCCGACGCGGCCTCCACCACAGGGCCAGGGGGGACGAACCACGCGTCCCGGGCATCGATGACGGCCTCAACGGGCGCGGGGGGCGCCTCCACCGGCGCGGGCGGGGCCGGCGCGGGCCGGGGGCAGCCGCCCAGGAGGGCGAGGAGGAGGAGGGGCTTGAGCACGCGGGCGGAGTATGCCACCGCGCCGCGCCGGCCCTGGTACGCTCCGCGCCGCCATGAGCGATGCGCCCACCGGACTGCCCCGCCCGTTCCTCGCGGGCCTGGCCCTCGCCGCCGTCCTCCTGGTCGG
>CALCXL010000122.1 GCA_937907595.1 uncultured Pseudomonadota bacterium | reverse complement strand
GCTCCTGCCCCTGACCGCTTGCGCCGAGGCTGAGCCCGAGTCCGACTGCGCGGACCCCGAGGGGTCGGGCTGGACGGCGGATCGCCTGGAGCACGAGGAGGACATGCTCGACCTCGTCAACGATCACCGGGCCGCGGGGGCGGTCTGCAACGGCGTCGACATGCCCCCCGTCCCCGCCCTCAGCTCCGACGACCTGCTCCGCTGCGCCGCGCGCGGGCACGCCGTGGACATGGGCCAGCGGGACTACTTCGACCACGAGAGCCCCGGCGGCGTGGGGCCCTCGGAGCGCGTCGACGCGGTGGGCTACGTCTGGACGCGGGTGGCGGAGAACATCGCCGCGGGGCGCACCGACGCCGCGGGCACGGTGCAGGACCTGATCGAGAGCACGTCGGGCCACTGCGAGAACATCATGGACGCCGACGTCACGCAGGCCGGCATGGGCGCGGCGCTGGTGGAGGGCAGCACCTACAGCACGTACTGGGTGCAGGTGTTCGCGGCGCCCTGAGGCTGTCAGGCCGCAGGCCCCCTCGCTAGACTCCGCCGCCGGAGGTCCCGATGAGCCAGTTCAAGAAGCTGCCCCGCAGCGGTCCGTGGGAGGTCGACATCATCTCGGCCCCGGGCGTGCGGATCCGTGGGGTCGAGTTGGAGGGCATGCTCCTGGTGGTGGAGGCGCAGACCGGCCAGGTCCGCGCGGCCGCGCCGATCCCCCTGGGCGAGGACCTGAGGCCCCACCTGGTGGAGGCTGCCGTGCAGTCTGAGGGCCACATGCCCCCTGAGCGCCCGCGCACGCTGCTGTGCCGCCCCGACTTCGCCATGCGCCTGCGCCCCGCTGCGGCGGCGCTGGGCTTCAAGCTCAAGCTGCAGACCCGGGTGCCCGGGGTGGAGGAGGCGTCCGATTCGCTGCTGGCGCACATGGCCGGTGCTCCCTCCAGCGACTGCATGCCGCAGGACCCGAAGCCCTGGCGGCCCCTGCTGGCGGAGCTGGTGAAGGAGGCCCCCTGGCGGGGCCTGTCGGACGCGGTGGAGTTCATCTTCCCCGAGGGCCCTGCCCTCCTGGCCGACGGCGTGGCCCTGGTCCTGGGCCAGGCCGGGGAGCAGTACGGGGTGGTCTTCTACGAGGATTGGGAGGACTACGAAGCCTTCATGGAGTGCGCGGGCGACCTCGACGCCCTGGACGAGCTGGGCCTGGGCTGCTGGTGCGCTCACCTGGACCCCCCCGCTGACTTCGAGCCCGGGGATGTCGACCGGCGGCGCAAGGCGGGGCTCGTGCATGGAGGCCTGGCGCTGCGGCTGTACGCCTACCAGGGCGCGGGGGTCCGCTCCCTCGAAGCCGAGGAGGAGGAGGCCATGCTGGCCGTGCTGCAGGGGATCCTGGCCCTGTGGCGGTCGGCGGGGCCCGCGCTGGAGGACGAGGTCCGCGAGATCGAGGCCCAGACGGCGGTGGGTCGCCTGCTGGTGGTGGGCGGGCCGGACCAGGTGGGGCAGCCGCTGCCTCGGCTGATCGTGGAGGCGGCTCACCGCGTGGGCATGACGGTCGAGGGCCCGCCCGGGGAGGAGGGTGGCTCGCTGATCATCAAGGCGGCCAAGGCGGACGCGCAGAGGCTGGTGGGCCGGCTCCGGGGCCTGGACGCCGTCTCCTTGGACGCGTCGGGGCCGGACACCTTTGACGTCACCGCCTGGGCCGGGAACCGGCAGATCGGCGTGCTCGTCCGCGCCCCCGCTGTGCCTGCGGCCTGGCGGCCCTGGCTGGAGCAGGGCTGCGGCACGGTGGTGGTCTCTGCCGGCGGCGCGAAGAGGGCCACCTACTCCCCCCACAACTACCTGGCGAGCTTCCCCGTTGAGCTGCTGCGCGACGCCGGGGGCGATGACTTCGACGACGACGACGACGACGACTACGACGACGAGGAGCCGCTGGACCCGGCGAACCTGCTCGACCCGAGCGCCCTCCGGTCCGTGGACTGGACGCGCCCGCCCGAGGAGTGGCCAAAGGCCTCCACGGTGCTGCTGGTCTTCGGCGACCCCCTCGCCCTGGACCGGCTCCCGCCCCAGGCGCGGCGCCCCGCGATCGACATCCTGATCACGGTCTGGAACGCCGTCGTCCTCGCCGACCTCAAGGGCCAGCCCCAACTCCTCCAGGAGGCCCGCAGGATGCTCAAGGCGGAGCCGCAGTTCGGCTGGATGGTCGACCGGCTCATCGAACGCAAGCGCCGCCTCTTCCCCCACGATCGGCGCCTGATGCGCGTCGGCGCGATCGTGCCCCGCCCCGGCGGCTTCGACCTGCAGGCGGGCTGGACGCTGCCCTGATCGCCCGCGGGCAGGTCGGGGGGTTCCCTACGTCTCCTGCCGGATTCCCAGGTCCCGCGCCAGCGCGCGCAGGGTCGCCAGGGGCCGCCCCTTGTAGGCCCGGACGAAGGGGACCCCGGCGACCGACGCCGCCTTGCCCAGCACGGAGTCGGCCGTGTGCCCCGCGAAGCCCGTGGCCAGGATGACCAGGTCGTAGCTGCCCGCCTGCACTTGCTTCGCCGAGGCTTGCAGGCGCCGGGGGCTGCCGTCGCACCAGTCGATGCTCAGGCCCAGGCGCTGCTCCAGGCGGGCCTTCAGGTCGTTGTCGGTGCGGTTGGAGACGAAGATCGCCTTCTTGCCCTCGGTCTGCGCGCGGACCGCGGTGACCAGGTCGCCCACGGGGTCGGCGGACTCGACCCCGTCGTCGTCCTCGTCGTCGACGCCCTCCTGCACGGCCGGCGGGGGGGCGGGCTCGCTGCCCTCGCGCAGGGACTTCTGCAGCTTGCGGAGGCGCGAGCGGGCCTTGCGCTCCACGTCGCCCAGGTCCTCGCTGGTGAGGGACAGCACGGCGTCGTGGTGGTCCTTCAGGAGCCCGGCGACCTGACGGTAGGTGAGCTCGGAGCCCAGTTGCAGGGCGCGCGCCAGCCAGGCGGCGACGTCCTCCCGAGGGGCCGCCGCGTGGGGCGTGTCGCGGAGCACGCTGCGGAGCCGCCGCTGCTTGAGCTTGCGCTCGGGGTCCTCGCCCAGGGCCTTGGCCCAGGTGCCTTCGCGGGGGACGGTGGAGGGGTCCAGGACGTGGTCGAGGCTGCGCCGGGCCGCCGGCGAGTGCTGGGCCAGCCAGCGCAGCCGGCCCATCGCGCGCGCCCAGACCTCGCCCGAGGGGGCAATCCCGCGCATCCAGCGCAGGCGCTGTGCCCAGGCCTTGAGCCGCTCCCCCGTCGCGGGGTCCCCGACGTCCGCCAGGATCCTCTTGTCGTGGTCGAAGGCCAGGGGGCCCAGCAGGGCTTCGAGCTCGGAGACCAGCCGCCCGAAGGCCTCGTCCGTGCCCAGGGGCCGGGGCTCCAGGGCGCGACCGTCGGCCCAGCCATCGTCCTCGTCCTCCAGCAGTTCCTCGATCGCGTCGGCGACGTCGTCCCAGCTGGCGTGGGGCGCGAGCTGCAGCTTCATGCGCCGCGCGGCGAACTGCGGGGTGGTGTTGAGCTGCAGCGCCGCGACGCTGCCGGGCCACCAGCGTTTGGAGACGCCGCTGAAGCGTCCGGCGATCTGGCGAACCTCCCGCTCCACGGCGCCGGCGTGCAGGGCGCTCTCCTGGAGGTGGCGCGCCCGAGCGAGCCACGCGGTCAGCTGCAGCCGGATCTGCGGTGGCGCCATCCACGCCACCTCGGGCAGGAGGGCGTCGATGGTCTGGGAGAGGCTGGCGACGCCGTCCAGCGCGTCGGCCACGGACATGTGGGTGTCCGCGGGGGGCGCCGGCGGGGGGGGTGGGGCCTGGGTTGCGCGCGGGGCGGCGGCGATCGGAGCGATCGCGGGGGATTCGATCGGGGTGGGCTCGATCGCCGGAGCCTCGCTCGCGTTGGTGTCGCTTGCGGGGACGTCGATCGCGGCATCGTCGATCGGCCGGAGCTCCTCGGTGGGGAGGGTGTCCGCCGATCGTTCGGTTGGGTCCGGTGCGGGCTCCGTGTCGGAGGCGGGGTGCGCGTCGGAGGCCGGGTGCGCGTCGGAGGCGGGGACGTCGTCGTCGTCGGCCGGTGGAGTCTCGTCGGGGTGGGGCGTGTCGGCGACCGGTGGTGCGGCGATCGGTGGTGCGGCGATCGGCGTGGGCGGCTCCTCTGGGAGCGACGGCGGCTCGGAAGGGACCTCGGGAGCGTCGGGGGACTCGACCGCGTCGACCAGACCGGCGTCGGCGTGGGCCTGCGCCAGGGCGTCCTTCAACAGCTGCCAGGACGCGTTGGACGGGAACATCTTGAAGACGGCGTCGGTGAGGGCGTCGGCCTCGTCCACGCCGTCCCCCTGCCAGCGCTCTTCGCCCCGCCGGATCAGGACGGAGACCCACCCGTCGTCGCGCAGGGCCAGGCTGTAGCCGCGCTCGAGCAGGAAGTTCCAGAGGATGTCGAAGTCCATTGGGTTCCATCATGCCGGGGGACGCGGGCGATCGGTGGGGTGCTTGCGCTGGCTTCGATCCGTCCGCGCGGCAAGGCGACGTGCCCGGCGAAAGAATGGCCGTCTCCCCCCTGGCTCGATCGCCACGCCCGCCGCTGCGCCATCCGATCCCCGCCAGAGGGCAACCCCGCCGCGAACGACTGCTTCCAGACTTCGCAGACACCGGCTGCGATTTCCGAGACACCGTCTCGGATTTCTGGCCAGGCAGGGGAGCCGCCGCTGTCCGCCACGAACGGGCCGGTCGAGGTCATGCCGCCGGAGCCCGCCAGCGGTGACGCCCGCGGGTGCCGTTTGGTGCTGCCGAGCAGGGCGGACCGGCGGCGCAAGCTGCTGGAATGGACTGGGGGGGACGAGACGTGAGGGGCGGACTGCCGAGCATCCCGAGGCCAAGGCACGCCAGGAGACCGTAGGACATTGCGCTCGGGTCGGTCCGCGGACGGCTCCACGCCCTGGGCGTCGTCGGCCGACCCTTGCGTACGCCCGGTACGCGTCGGTCCGCCCTCCTTGCCAGGCCGCGGATCCGCCTCGCGGACCTCAACCTAGGCGACGCCCTACGGCCTCCTAGGTCGTCGATGCGCTGCTCGTAGCCCCCCCCTGACTCAACCCACTGTTACAGCCCCGTACGCAGATCGATCGCAGCTTGTTCCCCGGCGCCACCGAGTCCCCGGCGCCTCCCTGGGAGCCCGCCATGACTGCACGCGCCCTCTTCGCCCTGGCCCTCTTGTCCGCCTGTGTGCCGCCCGAGGCCGAGCCCGTCCAGGAGGACGTCGACGGCTACGGCATCCGCGACGGCAGCCCCGCTCCCAGCTACGCCGACAAGGTCCTGAAGGCCACGGACATCGGCGGGGGCTTCTCCGGCACCGCCTGGATGGGGCGCTACCCCCGCTGCGCCGTCACCGCCGAGCACGTCACCCTGTCCCGGGTGGAGGACGGCACGGGCAAGTACCAGGAGGTCAACAACCAGACCCCGCGCGGCTGGCACGTCTCCCCGCAGCCCGCCACGCCCTACTCCCGCAACGCGTACGGCGACCTGGAGGTGGGCTGGATGGAGGCCCGCACCGGCGGCGACTACCTGGACACCGACGGCCTGGACTGGCTGGACATCGCCGAGGTCCCCGGCACCACCCCCACCTCCACGTCCACCACCCAGCCCAACAGCACCACGACCGCGCCCCTGTGGTCCCTGGGCGGTGAGCTGATCGGCTGGGGCCGCAACGAGACCAACGCCGCGGGCGTGGATCTGCGCGAAGCCTCCTTCGTGGGCTACCAGCTCCGCAACGGCAGCTCCGCGGGCTTCGACTACGGCGGCACCCTGCTCCTGGGCACCTACTACACGCCCAAGCCCTGCGGCGGCGACAGCGGCGGCCCCTTCGTGGTCAACGGCAGCGTCTACGGCCTGCAGTCCGCGACCCCCCCCTGGGGCTGCGGGCCGGTGCTGGCCAGCTGGGTCGGCGTCTTCCACCACGTCGGCATCCTGACCGCCTTCAACAGCTACGCCGCCGCCTCGGAGGAGTCCAACTACGACTGGCTGGACCGCACCATCGAGAGCGTCTGCGGCAAGGCCCTGAGCGTCTCCGTCGACGGCGAGGGCAGCGTGACCGGCGACCGCAGCGGCGCCTCGGTCCGCACCTTCACCGACCTCCCCAGCATCGACGGCGCCGTGGACTGCTCCTTCACCGACGGCGACGACTGCGGGGAGATGGTCCACTTCGGCGAGAGCATCCAGCTCAGCGCCTCGGCCGAGCCCGACTGGGAGTTCAGCGAGTGGCAGAGCGGGGCCACCGGCGCGGCCTGCCCCTGCGAGGGCGACACCAGCGAGACCTGCGACGTGGTCTTCGACGACATGGGCGAGTACGACGCCTCCACCAGCATCGACGACGTGGTCTGCGTGGCCGTGTTCGACTGCGTGGACGACCAGGACGGCGACGGCGTGCCCTCCTGCGAAGACTGCGACGACAACGACCCCAACGTCTGGGAGGTGGGGGCCGAGGTCTGCGACGGCGTGGACAACGACTGCGATGGGGACGTCGACGAGGACGGCGAGTTCCTCGTCTACCCCGACGAGGACGGCGACGGCTTCGGCGCCGAGGACGGCGGCGAGCTCACCTGCGATCCCAGCAGCGGCGTGATGGACGGCGGGGACTGCGACGACGGCGACTCCAACGTCTACCCCGGCGCCGACGAGTCCTGCGACGGCGTCGACAACGACTGCGACACGGAGGTGGACGAGCACCTGCCCGAGCCCCCCACCGACGGCACCACCTTCTACGCGGACGCCGACGGGGACGGCTACGGGGGCGGGGAGGACAGCGTCGTCGCCTGCGAGGCCCCCGAGGGCTACAGCATCGACACCGACGACTGCGACGACGACGTGGAGACCACCTACCCCGGGGCCACCGAGTACTGCGACGACGTCGACAACGACTGCGACGGCGAGACCGACGAGGAGCCCGCCGACGGCCTCACCTGGTACCAGGACGCCGACGGGGACGGCGCGGGCGACGGTGGCTACCCCATCGAGGCCTGCGTGGCCCCGGACGACACCGTGGACAACGGCGACGACTGCAACGACACCGACAGCGCGCAGTACCCCGGCG
>CALCXL010000121.1 GCA_937907595.1 uncultured Pseudomonadota bacterium | reverse complement strand
GATCATCGACGGCAGGTGCTCGCTCAGGGCCGCCCGGCTCAGCAGGCGGGTCAGCGGGTCCCGGTCCGAGTCCTCCACCTTCTGCGCCATGCCGTCGCGGTACGCGATGTCCACGGGGTCCAGGAACTCGAAGCGGAGCACGACGTCGCCGATGTGCACGTGATCCCCGGTCGCCAGCACCGCCCGCTGGATCGGCTGGCCGTTGAGCAGGGTGCCGTTGGTGGAGTCCAGGTCCTGGACCACGACCTCCGTGCGCTGCTCGGTGGAGTCCACGTAGACCCGCGCGTGCCGGCGGGAGACCGAGGGGTCGTCGATGGGGAACTCGCAGTTGGCGTCGCGGCCGATGAACACGGCGCGGTTGCGCAGGCCGATGGCGGCGAACTGCCCGGGCGTGGGGCCACGGGACATCGTCAACGTCGGCGTGCGCCGCGCTGCTCCCGCCTCGACCTCGCTCCGCTCGTTCCGCGGAACCTGATCAACCAGTGTTCGGTCGTCCTCGACCATAGGCCCCTCGCCTGGCGATCGTCCCCACGACCGCCGCGCCGGACCGCCGCCTTCAGGGCATCGGCACCAGCATCTCCACGAGCCCCAGGGGCGAGCCCGTGAGCGACGCAGAGGCCGCGAAGACTATCACGAGGACCACGAGCATCGCGATGGCCAGACGCGCCAGCAGTCGGGTTCCGTCCTCGTAGACGGAGCGCCGCTTCACCGACAGGTCGGCGACCCGGGACGCGTGACGGGAGCCCGACCCGTAGTCCTCCACCCCTGACCAGGTGGGGTCCGCGCCGTCCCAGGGCTCCACGTTCGGGTCCCGGGACCGAGGCGCGCGTGGGGGCGACGGGGGGCGCGGGGCGGCGGGGCGGTCGGCGAAGGGCCGATCGGCCAGGGACCGGCGGTGCATGGGACGATCGGCCAGGGACCGGTCGGCGGCGGGGCGGCCCGGGGGCGCCACCGACGGGGCCAGCGGCGGGCCCGAGGCCACCGAGGATGTGCGCTCGGGCACCCGGGGCTGCCGTGGACCGCGCCCTCCCCACCCGCGTCGGGGGGCAGGCTGGGGCTCGGGCTCCTCCTCCTCCAGCGGACGCTGCGGCGCCTCCTGTCCGCGGGCGCGCACCTTCTCCTCCTGCTGCGCCAGCGCGTGCAGGGCCAGGTGCTCGATGTCCAGCCGGTTGGTGCCGTGCCGCCGCGCGACCCGGCGCAGGCGGCGGGCCACGTCGTCCATGGACTGGGGCCGCTCCTCCTCCAGGGGGTCCAGGCACTGCAGGATGAGGGCCTCCAGCTCCGGGTCCTGCACCCGACGCATGGAGCGCGGCGTCTTGTCCCGCTTGGCGCGCAGCACGGTCAGCAGGTCCTCGTGCTTCTTGAGGCCCAGGGGGTCCCGCCCCTCGATCATCTCGTAGAGCATGACCCCCAGGGCGTAGACGTCCGACGCCGCCGTCAGCTTCTGGCCGGAGACCCCCGCCAGCTGCTCGGGGCTCATGTAGGCGGGCGAGCCCACGATGATCCCCGTCGCCGTCAGCCGCGTGCCCTGGACCCGCGCCACGCCGAAGTCCGTGACGCGCACCTTGCCGCGGCGGTCCAGCAGGATGTTCTCCGGCTTCATGTCCCGGTGCAGCACCCCGCGCGTGTGGGCGTGAGCCAGGCCCGAGGCGATGTCCCCGCCGATGTGCGCCAGCCGCCCGTCGTCCAGGAGGCCGCCGTAGTGCAGCATCCCGCGCAGATCCAGGCCGTCGATCCACTCCATGACGATGTGGAAGGTGTCGTGCGCCTCGAAGAAGTCGTGGACCTTGACGATGTTGCGGTGGTCCAGCTTCGCCGTGACCTCAAACTCCTGCTTGAAGCGCCGCGCCATCTCCCGCTGCGCTTCACGCTGGGGGCGCATCTCCTTGAGGGCCCGGTCCCGGCCCCGCTCGTCCTTGACCCGCCACACCGTGGCCATGCCGCCCGAGCCCGCCTTGCCCAGAACGCGGTAGCCGCCGATCCACTCTTCGCTGGGCGCGGCGGCGCGCTCCGTGCTGTTTCCCGTGGCCTTTGCCGGCATAGGCAAACTTTACCACCGGCGCGATGGAGTCGGGCGACCGAAGGGAAGGAGCGGGGGATGGGGGGGGCGCCGCGGCGCCGAATCGACCGACGTCGCCCCTACGGAGCGGGCGGCTGCCAGAGCTCGACGCGGTTGCCTTCGGGGTCGGTGACCCAGCCGAAGCGCCCGAACTCACTGTCTTCGACCTTGTCGTCGACCGCGCACCCGTTGCCGCGGAGCTGCGCCATCATCGCGTCCAGGTCCCGCACGCGGAAGTTGATCATGAAGGCCTTGCCGCCCTCACCGAAGTAGGACGTGTCGCCCTTGAAGGCCGACCAGACGGTCATGGCGTGAGCGGCGTCGTGCTGCTCGGCCCACGCGATGGACGTGCCCCACCAGGACTCGTCGATCTCGAGCCCCAGGTTGGCCGCGTACCAGCGGCACAGGGCCTCCCGATCCTGGCTGCGGAGGAAGACGCCGCCGATCCCCTGAACGCGCTCCATGCTCAGATCTCCGACAGGATTTCGGCCTTCTTGGCCTCAAAGTCCGACGCGCTGATCAGCCCGGCGTCCATCAACGTCTTGAGCTTGCCCAGCCGGCTGGCCAGGTCGGTGCCCGAGGGCGCGGCGGGGGCGGCCGGGGCCGGCGCCTGCTGCGGCTGCTGCGCCTGGCCCATGGAGTTCATCATCGCCTGACCCATGGCCAGACCGGCGCCCAGCCCCATGGCGTCGCCCGCCCCGCTGCCGGGGTTCTTCGCCGCCGCCTCCATGGCGTTGGCCGACTGGAACTGCGAGTACTTGTTCATGTCGCCCAGGACGCCCATGGAGGTGCGCTTGTCGAGCATCTCCTCCACGTTCTTGGGCAGGCTGATGTTCTCGATGAGGAACACCTCCAGGCCCAGGCCGTAGTGGCTGCCGAACTCCTCCTGCATCAGCTCCTTGATGGTGCCGCCGATCTCCTTGTAGTTGGAGGCCAGGTCCAGCACC
>CALCXL010000120.1 GCA_937907595.1 uncultured Pseudomonadota bacterium | reverse complement strand
GTGTCCTGGGAGTCCTCCACCAAGGTCACGGTGCTGGACGTCTCGGATCGCCGGGCGCCGACGGTGCAGCGTGAGATCTACGCCCAGGGCGACCTGCGGGCCTCGCGCCGCGTGGGGGACCGGGTGCACGTCGTCGTCACCGACAACCTCTACGACCGCTGGGAGCCCCAGGGCTCCTACGACAACTACCTGTACGCCCAGCGGCAGGCCCTGCAGAACGTCGGCGCCGGCGAGTGGCTGCCCAACCTGGCCGACCACCGGCGCACCGACGACGGCTGGAACATCACCCGCGGCGACGTCACCCGCTGCACCGACGTCTACAAGCCGGCCAACCGCACGGACCTGCAGTTCACGACGGTGCTGAGCTTCTCCCCGGCCGATCGCGCCAGCGACCTGCAGACGGTGGGCCTCATCGCCCGCGCGGAGACGGTCTACGCCACCGCGGACAGCCTCTACTTCGGCATGTCCGAGTACGAGTCGGGCCCCTTCCCCAGCCTGGACGGCTCCCTGGACTCGCGCCTGCACAAGTTCGCGCTGACGGACGACGGCCCGGTCTACACGGCGTCGGGGCGGGTGCCGGGCACCATGCTCAACCAGTTCAGCATGGACGAGCACGACGGCTTCCTGCGCATCGCCACCACGGACTGGTCCGACGAGTCGGTGTCCAACAGCCTGCACGTGCTCGAGCAGGTGGACACGGGCCTGCAGGTGGTCGGCAGCGTCACCGGCATCGAGCCCGAGGAGTCGATCTACTCCACCCGCTTCCAGGGCGACCGCGGCTACATGGTCACCTTCCGGCAGATCGACCCGCTGTTCACCTTCGACCTGAGCGACCCCTTCGACCCCCAACTCGTGGGCTCGCTGGAGGTCACGGGCTTCTCCAACTACCTGCACCCCCTGGGCGACGACCGGCTGCTGGCGGTGGGCGAGGAGATCACCGCGCAGGGCTCGCCTGAGGGCCTGCAGGTCTCCGTGTTTGACGTCAGCGACTTCGCCAACCCCCGCCTGGAGGACCGCGAGGTGGTGCCGGGCATGGGCTGGTCCGAGGCCCAGTACGACCACCACGCCTTCACCTTCTACGAGCCCGAGCACGTCCTGGCCCTGCCCATCCAGCGCTGGGGCTTCGACGACAGCCCCGACGCCGCGCTGGCGCTGTTCCGCGTGGACGAGGAGTCCGACGACGTCCTGGTGCCCATGGAGGAGGTCGACCACAGCCGGTGGCTGCTGAACACCGGCGGGGCCTCGCTGATGGAGGAGGCCCAGTGGTGCAGCCAGGTCCGCCGCAGCGTGTTCGTGGGCAGCTTCCTGTACGTGATCAGCAACTTCGGCGTGCAGGTGGTGGAGCTGGAGAGCGGCCGCACCCTGGCCAGCTGGCTGACGCCGACGCCCCAGTGCTGGTGGGGCCGCGGCGTCGCCTTCTGATCGCCGCCTGATCAACCGGCGCGCAGCACCGACCAGATCGGCACGTCGGGGCCGCGGGTCTGGCTGACCTCCTCGGCGGGCAGCACGTAGACCTGCCCCCCCTGGATCACGGCGTCGGGCTGCCCCGTCCAGGCCGTGAAGTCGTCGGCGCCGCAGACCACCGGCTCGGGCTGCACCACCTCCAGGCCGCCGCCGGGGAAGTCCAGGAAGAGCACCTGCCCGGCGGTGACGGCCACGGCCAGGGAGTAGAGGGTGGGCTCCCAGGGGGGCCCGACCTCGCAGGTCTGCGCGGCGTCCACCTCCAGGGGATCCAGGGCGATCACGGCCTGCTCCAGCTCCTGCACCCGGTCGTCCAGGGAGTTGGTGCGGGCGGAGGAGATCGCTTCGACGTCGGCGATCTGGGCGGCCTGGCTGTCCAGGCGGTCGCCGTGCCCGTCGATCCTGGCGGCCTGCCCCGTCAACTCCAGATCCTGGGCGTCGTCGCGCTGGTTGGCTGCGCCCAGGAGGTTCTTCACGTCGACGACCGCGGCGGTGTTGGCGGCGATGGCCCCCGCGTTGTTGGCGATGGCGTCCGCGTGGGCGGCGATCTCGGCCTGGGCCGCGTCGATGCGCGCGCCGTCGGCCACCGCGATGGCGTCCAGGTCCGCGCTGTGCTGCTGCAGGGCGACGACGTCTCCGGTGATCGACTCCAACCAGAGCGCTGCGTTGCCCACGTCCCAGGCGGCCTCGTCGGCGGTCGATTCCACGGCGGCCAACCGCTGCTCCAAGGCGGCGATGCGGTCCAGGAAGGCCTGGAGGTCGGCGGGGGGGTCCGGCGCCTGGGGGGCCGGGGCGTCGTCGTCGTCGGGCAGGGTCGGGGCGTCGTCGTCGTCGGGCAGGGTCGGGGTGGCGTCGGGGTCAGCGGGGTCGTCGGCCAGGCAGCCGGTGAAGAGGGCGAGGGCGAACAGCAGGGTGATCGAGCGCATGGCGGGTGTCTCCTCATCGGTCGCGGGAAGGACCGAAGGCCTCCCAGGACGGAAGGCGCTCGGGAGGCGGGCCAGGTTCTGCTCTGGACGGTTCCGTCAGGCGTCGACGTCGTCCCGATCGGGGGGTGGGCGCGAATGCGAGGCTCCCACCGGGACCGCGAGCCTGCAAGACTCGGTCGCGGAGGTCCCCATGCGTCCCTGGTTCCTGATCGCCCCGCTGCTGTTCCTGTTGGGCTGCCCCACCGCCGGCCCCTCGGGCGACGACGACGACAGCGCCGCCGAGCCCACCCCCACCCCGGCCCCCGAGCGCGTCGACCAGTTTCTGGACGGCACGTCGGTCTTCACGTTCACCAACGGCCAGCAGGCGCCGGCTGCGCCCGTGCTCATCCACCGGGTGCTGGACCCGGCGGACAACAGCTTGACGGAGGACGTCTACCAGGTGGACGAGGCGGGGGATGTCGGCCACTTCGAGGTCGTGGGGGTGGTCGACGCGGCAGCGGGGACCTGGACCTTCGGCTTCTTCGACGGCTACGGGAACTTCGAGGGGGAGGGGACGCTGGTGGGCGAGGCCTGGGCCTGGGACGCGTGGAGCTCGCGCAGCGCCTACGTCGACGGCCCCTACGTCGGCTCCTACGTGCTGTCGGACGACCGGATCGTCGACGGGGTCCTGGAGGTGGAGAAGCAGATCTTCTCGCCGGACGACCACGCCGAAGGAACGGTGCAGGAGCGGCTGGACCTGGTCACGCAGGCCGAATGGGACGCCGCGCTGAAGGATCTGCTCGCGCGCTGAGCGCCTCCCTTCGCCTCAGGCGGGCTTGATGCCCACCACCTGCACCACCGCCGACGTGCCGTGGTGGTACTTGCCCTCCTCGATGTGCCGCACGGTCTCTTCGGCGTGCACCAGATCGAGCCCGGCCAGCTCCTCGCGCAGCTCCTCCAGGCCGAAGAGCAGCTCGCGCACGGGCGGGCCGCCGGTCTTGTGGGGCAGCTGATCGGCGGTGTAGGCCTCCAGCACGAAGGCGCCGCCGGGGCGAAGGCCGCCGACCGCCTGCTGGTGGAGGCGTCGACGGATCGCGGGGGGCAGGTGCGCGAAGATCGCCACGATGCCGGCCCAGGCGCCCTCTTCGATGTCGAACTCGGCCAGGTCGGCGTGGATCGTCGCGATCTCCAGGCCCCGCTCCCGGGCGCGTCGCTGCGTCTTCTCCAGGCCCACCAGGCTCAGGTCGACGGCGGTGACGGCGTGGCCCAGGGCGGCCAGGTGCAGGGCGTTGCGGCCCTCGCCTTCGGCCAGGCAGAGCACCGGACCCGGGGGGATGCGACGCGCGGACGCGGCCAGGAAGTCGTTGGCGGCGACGCCGTAGGCCAGGCCCTCTTCGGCGTATCGCTGGTCCCAGAAGGAAGGGGGGATGGTCATGCTGCGACGATGGCCCATGCCGCCGATCGGCGCGAGCCCGCATCGCGTGCCCGGCGGCCGATTCGTCGACTCCGTTACAATCGGCAAGAACCCAGGGACCACAGTGCAGGTGGAGGTGCTCAACGTGCGAAACCCCGTCCCCCTGTTCCTGATCGTCTGCCTGGGCTGCGTGGTGCCCGCCGGCCCCACCCCGGACGACGACGACTCCGCCGCGCCGGACGACGATGACTCCGCCGCGCTGGACGACGACGACTCCGCCGCGCTGGACGACGACGACGACTCCGCCGCCCCGGACCCGGTGGAGGTCGCCGAGCGCTGCTACCTCCCCCCCAACCTCCCGCCGATCCTGTTCGCCGACGAGCGGTGGCAGGAGCCTCACGTCGGCGAGTTTACGGCCTGGCGCGATCCCGTCGACGGGACGCTCTTCGAGGAGCCCGACGGCACGGACGTGCCCTTCTACACGAGCGGCAGCAGCAGCCAGGCGGCGACCTACGACGTCGTGCCCGCCCTGGACCAATTGGGCCCGGTGGAGGTCTGGAGCACGGCGTTCGAGCACGAGTCGGGCATGGACGGCGGCGTGGGCATCGCGTCGGCCGACGGCTCGCTGCAGCTCCAGGTCGGGTACGAAGGGGTCGGGGGGCTTCAGGCGCCCTACTGGAACGTGAGCCTGCACCCGGAGCAGTCCATCTGCCCCGTGCTGCCGGCTGCGGAGCTCAACGCCTTCTGCAACGAGTTCGTGCAGAAGGTCCCCCTGCTCTTCGTCCGGGGGGATCAGGAGGTGCTGGCCTACGAGGGGGAGGTCGTGCTGCTCGACGGCCTGCAGCTCCGCGTGGGCTGGGGCCGCGTCTTCAGCGGCGACCGGGTCGAAGACAAGTGCCCGCAGGTCTGGGCCAGCCACACGATCGTGCCGGAGTAGCGGCGGGGCCGTGGCGCTGGTGTCGGCGCTACCCCTGGGGGGTGCCGGGCGCCGCCCCCACGTCGGTTGACTCCCCGCCCTCGCCCTCGTCCCCATCGAGGCCCAGGGCGGCCTCCAGGGGCTCGCCGAACGTCGCGAACCAGCCCGGGGCCCGGACTCGAACGGCCTCCAGGAACGCTAGACGCAGCGCCATCGGCCCGCCCTCCAGGCCCAGCGCGGCGTCGAAGAGCAGGGCGTCGTCCAGGAGCAGGGCCAGCTGGACCAGATCGTCCAGGGCGCCCTCCTCGCCGTCCAGGGCGGCCTGCATGAGCAGGCGCACGGCCTCGCGTCCGTCGGGGTGCGCCGAGGCTCGTCCCTGCAGCGTCGCGCGGGCGAGCAGGCGGCGGGCGCCGGGGGTGCCGGCCTGGGCCGCGACGGTGAGCCAGTGGAGCCCGCCCTCCTCGTCGGCGCCGGACTCCAGCAACAGCAGGGCCAGGGCCAGGGCGGCCTCGGCGTCGTCGGGGGCCGCGGCCAGCAGGGCGTCCAGGGCGGCGTCCGGGGCGCGGTGCAGGTCCTCCAGCGCGGACTGCCAGGCCGCCGTCACGGGAGGGAGCCGATCGGGGGCGTTCGCGGCATGCCCTGCAGGCTACTCGATCGAAGGAGGCGGTAGGCTGCGCGAGTGGACCACCCGCTGGAGCCCTGCCCATGAACAACCTCGACGGATTCGACACGCC
>CALCXL010000119.1 GCA_937907595.1 uncultured Pseudomonadota bacterium | reverse complement strand
CCACACGTTGACGTGGGCCCGGTTGCGGTGGGGATCGACCAGGATCTCCAGGGGCGGCGGCGCGCTGGGCAGGCGGCGGTGCTTCACGTCGTCGAAGGCGCGCTCCAGGTGGTCGGGGTCGTTGACGATGCGAAGCCAGAAGCCGGGCCAGGTCGCCTCCCCTTCGAGGGTCACCCGCGCCAGCGTACCGCGCACCCGCACGACCTCGGCCTGGCGGGCCAGCTTGCCGGGCACCGCCCGAGGGTCCAGCAGGTCCAGCAGGGTCTTCTTGGGGCCGACGGCGCTGAGCACGGTGGGGGCGTCGATGGCGCTGCCGTCGATCAGCTCGACACCTCGGACGGCGCCGCCCTCGACGCGGATCCGGGCCACGTCGGCATCGCAGCGGATCTGCACGCCCGCCGCCTCACAGACCGCGCGGAGCTCGCTCGCCAGGGTCCAGGGGGCCCGGCCTGCGCCTTGGCGGGTGGCCTCCAGCAGCAGCAGCGACGCCGCCGACGTGGGGGATCGCGGCCCCATCCAGGTGCCCTGCAGGGCCGGCATCATCAGCGCCGCCTTCAAGAGGCCGTCGGCCATGTGCTCGCCCAGCCAGTCGTCGACGCAGGAGGGGGCCGAGCGCAGCAGCTCCATCATGTCCGCCCGGCCCAGCTTGCGAACGGCGAGGCCGGCGCGGGCGAGGGGCATGATCGGGGCGGCGCTGCCGATGTCCGGCGCGGGGGCGTCCAGCTGCGCGGCGAGGGCCGGGCGCACGCGGTCGACCCAGGCGGTCCAGGGGGCGTAGCCCGGGTCCTCGATGGGGCCCGCGAGGTCCAGGGTGCGCCGCTCGAAGTCGACGGCGACGGGGGCCGCGTCCAGCCCCGGGCCCAGGCCCAGCTCCTTCGCCACCACCGCCGAGAAGCCGCTGCCGTCCGTCAGCAGATCGCAGACCCCGCCCAGCTCAGCGCGCCGCTCCAGCACCAGTACCGAGCGCCCCGCCCGGCCCAGGGCCGCCGCCGCCACCAGCCCGTTGTGCCCGCCCCCGACGATGATCACGTCCGGCATCAGACCGCCCCCGCCTTCAGCATTTCCTTCGCCGCCAGCCCGCCGGGCGCGCCCATCACGCCGCCGCCGGGGTGCGCGCCGGAGCCGCAGAGCCACAGGTTCTTGACCGGCGTCTTGTAGCGAGCCCACCCGCTGACGGGCCGCTGGAACAACAGCTGCTCCAGCCCCAGCTCGCCGTGGAAGATGTTGCCCTCGGTCAAGCCGAAGTCCTGCTCCAGGTCCCAGGGGGTCAGGACCTGGCGGTGCAGGATGGCGTCCTTGAGGCCGGGCATGTACTCGGCCAGCGTGTCCACCACCGCGTCGCCGAAGGCCTCGCGCCGCTCGGGCCAGTGGGACGGGCCCTCCTTGATGTCGTAGGGCGCGTACTGCACAAAACAGCTCATGACGTGCTTGCCCGGCGGCGCCATGCCCCGGTCCAGCAGGCTGGGAAAGACCAGGTTGATGTAGGGCCGCTCGCTGAAGTCGCCGTACTTCGCCTGGTCGTAGGCGCGCTCCAGGTAGTCGGTGTTGGGGGCGATGGCCACGTCGCCGCGCACGTGCATGCCGTCGCCGGGGCGGTGCTTGAAGTCGACCCAGCGGTCCAGGGCGATGTTCACCTTGCCGCTGCTGCCCCGGCACTTGTAGCGCTTGAGCTGGGTGACGAAGTCGCCGGGCAGGTGCTCCTCCCCCACGAACTTGAGGAAGGTCAGGCGGGGCTCGCAGCCGCTGATGACGGTCTTGGCGTGCAGCTCGTCGCCGTTGGAGAGGACGACGCCGGTGGCGCGGCCGTTGGCGATCGTGATGTTGGCGACGCCGGCGTTGCAGCGGATCTCCGCCCCCAGGGAGCGCGCGGAGCTGGCGATGGCCTCGCTGACCGCGCCGGTGCCGCCGACGGGGAAGCCCCAGGCCCGCGAGCTGCCGTCGATCTCCCCCATGTAGTGGTGCAGGAGCACGTAGGCGGTGCCCGGCGACTTCACCCCCAGCATCGTCCCGATGATCCCCGAGCAGGACATGGGCGCGATGAGCTCGTCGGACTCGAACCACTCCCGCAGGAAGTCCACGCCGGACATCGTCGTCAGCTTGAACTGCAAGGCGGTGAGGTCGTCGCCCAATTCGCGGAAGGCGCGGCCCATGGTCAGCAGCTGGAACAGGTCCTTCGGCTTGAGGGACAGCGGGTCGGGGGCGGGGCTGTCGATGAAGGGCTTGACGAAGCGGCTGAGGCGGCCCACGGCGCGGCCGAACTCGGGGTACAGGTCGGCGTCGCGGGGGCTCAGTCGAGCGATCTCCTGCCGCGTCTTGTCCGGGTCCGGCCAGCGGCAGAGGCCGGGGTTGTCCAGCTGCGGGGTGTAGCTGCACTCCAGCGGCACGATCTTCAGGCCGTGCTTCACCAGCTCCAGGTCCCGGATGATCCAGGGCCGCATGAGGCTGACGACGTAGCTGCAGACCGAGTACTTGAAGCCGGGGTACAGGCTCTCGCTGACCGCCGCCCCGCCCACCAGGTGGCGGCGCTCCAGCACCAACACCTTGCGGCCGGCTCTCGCCAGGTAGGCCGCAGCGGTCAGTCCGTTGTGGCCGGCGCCGACGACGATGGCGTCATACGGGTTCGATGCGCTGCCGAGCGTGCTCACGCCGCCCCCTTCGTCGACGCAGCGGGCGTCGATGCCTTCTGGGCTGGGTCGTAGAAGGGCCGGTCGACGACGGTGGCGGTGACGCGGCAGCGCTCGAACTCGGGGGTGTGCTCGATCCGCAGGGACGTCCCGATCTCACCGTGGGGTCGATGGACCTGGGCCAGGGCCAGGTAGCGCTTGAGCACCGGGGACCAGGTGGAGGAGGTGGCCTGGCCCACCTGCTTGCCGCCTGCGTCGTAGACCGGGACCGCCAACCGACAGGCGTGGGGAGCCAGGTGGGGCGGCAGCTTGTAGCGGTCGTACAGGGCCTCGAGCTCCGGCCAGCTGACCTCCAGACCCACCAGCTGCCAGGTGGAGCCGCCGCGATCGCGCTCGGCCAACAGGGCGTCGCGGCCGATCCAGCCCTCCCGCTCCAGCTTGACGGTCCAGCCCAGCCCGGCGTCCCCGGGGGTGCTCTTCAGCGACTCCGTGATGCAGTCCTTGGCCGTGACGTAGTCGACGCCCTGCAGCACGAACCCCGCCTCGATGCGGGCGACGTCCATCGCGTCCAGGCCGGCGGGCTGGATGCCGTGGTCCTGTCCGGCCGCCAGCACCGCGTCCCAGACCGCGCAGGCGTCGCCGGGCTCCACCCACAGCTCGTAGCCCAGGTCGCCGGTGTAGCCGGTGCGCGAGACCCAGCCGGGCTTGCCCGCGATCGTCGCGGCGACGACGGAGAAGAAGCGCAGGGCGTCCAGGTCGGCCTCGACGATGGGCTGCAAGATGGCGCGGGCCCGGGGCCCCTGCAGGGAGAGGGCGGCGATCCGCTCGCTCTCGTCGACGATGGACACGTCGAATCCGCGGCTGTGCCGGCCGTACCAGCTCAGCCAGGGCTCGCTGCTGGAGACGCGGTAGCGCCCGTCCCCCAGGTTGGCCACGGTGCCATCGTCCAGGCAGTGCCCGTCCTCGTTGCACATCGCCCCGTAGACGACCCGGCCGGGCGGCAGACGGGTGATGTCTCGGGTCCAGACGTGGGCCAGGAAGGCGGCGGCGTCCTTGCCGCGGACGTCGTACTTGTGCAGGGGGGAGACGTCGATGAGCCCCGCGTCGTGCCGGAACGCGAAGTACTCGCGTTCGCTGTGCGCGTCGTAGTTGCAGACGGCGAGGTGGCCGGCCCACTCCTTCCAGGCGTAGCTGGTGCAGAGGGCCGCGGTGCGGGGATGGAGGGGCGTGGGGCGAGGCATGGCCGGGCGACTCTAGACGACGCGCGTGGGGGCGTGCCCGGAGCGGCCGCGGGCCCTCACCAAAGGCAGGCCGTGGTCGCGCGGCCCAGGACGTTGATCCTCTCGACGGAGGCGGCCGGCGCCCCAGCGAAGCCCGCGCAGACGAGCAGGGGCATGAGGTGCTCGGAGCGGGGGTGGCAGAAGCGGGCGCCGGGCAGGTCGCTCCAGCCGACCAGGCGGCGGCGGCGCTCGGCCTCGTCGGGCAGGGAGATCACCTCGCGCAGGGCCGCCTCGAAGGCCGCGTTCTCCTCGGCCCCGCCGCCGGCGTTGAAGAAGGCCTGCATGTTGTGGAAGGACATGCCCGAGCCCAGGAGCAGCACGTCGTCGTCGCGCAGGCCGCGCAGGGCCACGCCCAGGTCGTAGTGGGCCGCCGGGTCCAGGCCCGCCAGCAGGGAGAGTTGCAGCGTCGGCAGGTCGGCCTGGGGCGCGATGAGGCTGAGGGGGACGAAGTGCCCGTGGTCGAAGCCCCGCTGGGGATCCAGGGAAGCGGGCAGGCCGGCGGCCACCAGGAGATCGTGGGCGCGCCGCGCCAGCTCGGGGTGGCCGGGGGAGGGGTAGGTCAGGGCGTAGGCCGCGGGCGGAAAGCCGCCGTAGTCGTAGATCAGGCCGGGCGCGGCGCCGCTCGTCAGCGTCGGCACGGGGGCCTCCCAGTGGGCGCTGACCACGATCACCGCACGGGGACGCGAGCGCAGGCGCGGGAGCAGGCCGCGCAGCCACGCGCTCAACCCGGCGTGCTGCGGGTCGCCGAGCAGGGGGAGCGGGCCGCCGCCGTGGGGGATGAAGGCGGTGGTGGCGCGGGGCGGGGACATGGCAGCTCCAGGGGGACGGAGGCGAGCGGGGGGGCGAACTGTGGGGTCCTCGAGGGGCGGGGGCAAGCCCGGACCCCAGCCAATCCCGGGGCGCGGACCCGCCTGACGTATCCTCGCGCTCGGAGGACGACCGCATGATCCGAGGGTGTCCCGCAATCCGTGTAAGCGCCAGTCGTCCGATAGCGTGCCTCCTTC
>CALCXL010000118.1 GCA_937907595.1 uncultured Pseudomonadota bacterium | reverse complement strand
TGGTAGGGCTGGGCGGCCAGGGTCTGGATGGCGTCGCGGATCTCCACCGGCACGACGTCGCGCAGGGGGCGCTCCTCCACCGCGATGCGCTCCACCGCCGCGTCCCACCAGGCCAGCAAGCGCTCCTGCCCCTGCTCGCTGTTCAGCTGCCGGCGCAACGTCGAGGCGAGCATCGTCGCCGTGCGCTCTGGCTCGAGCACCTCCCCCAGCGTGCGGCCGAGCAGATCGTCCAGCAGCAGCCGACACAGATCGTCCAGGGGGCCGTCGGGTTCGCGCAGGCGTGTGAGGAGCTTGGACATGGTTCTTCTGCCGTGACTCTAAATGGAGTTACGCCCAAGGGGAACCCTGGGGTGTGGGGCCGCGCGCTTTCCTGCGAGCGGGCGGGGAGCGGCGGTCGGCGATCCCACGAGGGAGCCCTACAGCGGGATGTTCCCGTGCTTCTTCGGCGGGTTCTGGTCGCGCTTGTTGCGGCACATGCGCAGGGCCTGGGCCACCTCCTTGCGGGTGTGCTCGGGGCGGATCACGCGGTCGATGTAGCCCAGCTCCGCCGCCTTGTAGGGGTTGGCGAAGGTCTGTCGGTAGTCGTCGACCAGCTCCGTCCGCCGAGCCTCCACGTCGTCGGCGTCCTTGAGCTCCTGGCGGAAGATGATGTTCACCGCGCCGTCGGCCCCCATCACCGCGATCTCCGCGGTGGGGTAGGCCAGGTTCACGTCGGCGCGGATGTGCTTGCTGGACATGACGTCGTAGGCGCCGCCGTAGGCCTTGCGGGTGATGAGCGTGATCTTGGGCACCGTCGCCTCCGCGAACGCGAACAGCAGCTTGGCCCCGTGCTTGATGATGCCGCCCCACTCCTGCTGGGTGCCGGGCAGGAAGCCGGGCACGTCGACCAGGGTGAGGATCGGGATGGAGAAGGCGTCGCAGAAGCGCACGAAGCGCGCGGCCTTGATGGAGCTGTTGACGTCCAGGCAGCCGGCCAGGTGCTGGGGCTGGTTGGCGACGACGCCCACGCTGCGCCCCTCCACCCGGAGGAAGCCGATGACGATGTTCTGCGCGTACTTCTCCTGGACCTCCAGGAAGTGGTGGTCGTCGGCCACGCCGCGGATGATCTCGCGGATGTCGTAGGGCTTGTTCGGGTTGCCCGGCACCGCCCCGACCAGCTCCGGCGTGGGCCGATCCCAGGCGTCGTCGGTGGGGCGCACCGGCGGGTCGTCCACGTTGTTGGACGGCATGAAGCTGAGCAGCTCGCGGATGAGCGCCAGGCAGGTGGGCTCGTCGGGCACGGCGAAGTGGCAGACCCCGGACTTGGTGGAGTGCGCGCTGGCGCCGCCCAGGCTCTCCTTGTCGACCTCCTCGTGGGTGACGGTCTTGATGACGTCGGGGCCGGTCACGAACATGTAGGAGCTGCCCTCCACCATGGCGATGAAGTCGGTGATGGCCGGGGAGTAGACGGCGCCCCCGGCGCAGGGCCCGAGGATGGCGCTGATCTGCGGCACGACGCCGCTGGCCAGGGTGTTGCGCAGGAAGATGTCCGCGTAGCCGCCCAGGCTGACCACGCCCTCCTGGATGCGCGCGCCGCCGGAGTCGTTGAGGCCCACCACAGGGGCGCCGTTGCGCACCGCCAGGTCCATCACCTTGCAGATCTTGCGCGCGTAGGCGCCCGACAGGCTGCCGCCGAACACCGTGAAGTCCTGGGCGAAGACGTAGACAGGGCGGCCGTCGATGGTGCCGTGGCCGGTGATCACGCCGTCGCCCAGCACCGTCTGCTCCTCCATGCCGAAGTCCCGGCACTGGTGCACCACGAAGGCGTCCAACTCCAGGAAGGAGCCCGGATCCAGCAGGAGGTCGACGCGCTCCCGGGCCGTCAGCTTGCCCGCGGCGTGCTGCCGGGCCACCCGGGCCGGTCCGCCGCCGGCGTGAGCCTGGGCCCACTTGGCGTCCAGGATGTCGATCTTTTCCTGCAGTTCGGGGGACATGTCGGCCATGGGACCTCCTGGGGGGGCCGCATGATACCGGCGGGCTGCGCGGGATCCACTCGACGGCCCGCGCCGCGGCGGGATCAGAAGAGGTCGCCCAGGGCGTTGGCGCCGTAGGTCACGTCCGTCAGGGTCGGCGTGGCGTTGGAGCGGTGGATGCCCCAGGCGGCGCTGGACTCCACCGAGCAGGAGGTGACGCTGCCCGCGGCGTCGCGCCAGATGAGGTTGGCGATGCCCGTGCCCCCCCCGTACTGCAGGGTCAGGCCCTCCAGGGTGGCGACGGTGGCCTGCGCGGCGATGGTCAGCCCGGTCCAGTCCCCCGGGGCGGGCGGGGAGGCGGCCGAGGTGAAGAGCACTGGGGACGATCCCCCCGACACCACCAGCCCGCCGGGGGACGCGTCGCCCACGGCCAGGGTGTGCAGGCCGTCGAACTGCAGGACGACGCCGCCCTCGATGGTCAAGACGGGAGCCGAGGGGCCGCCGACGTAGACGTCGTCCACCACCCGGTAGGGCACGGCCTGGGGCCGCCAGATCTGGTCCGTGAGCACGGGGCCGCCGATCACCGCGACGGCGTCGATGCCGTTCCCGCTGGCCGACAGATACGCGGCGAGCTCGCCCACCAGCTCGGCCGGAAGGCTGAGGGCGACGCCGGCGTTGCCGGAGGCGACGAGCCCGGTCACCGAGGGCGAGCCGCTGCGGTCCAGCCCGCTGTCGAAGTCGACGTGCAGCCCGTCGCCGCCGTTGTCCAGGGCCGTGAAGGAGGTGAGGCGGGGGGCGGAGGCGGGGCCGAGCACGTGCAGGCCGTGGGTGGAGGAGCCGGAGACGACGACGTCCTGGAGCAGGGGGGAGGCGTCGTGCACCGTGATGCCGCCCGAGGAGCCCCCGGCGTGCTCCAGGTCCAGGCCCACGACGGAGGAGCCCGCGTCCCCGGCGAGCAACCGCAGCCCACCCCAGGCCCCGGGCGCGGGTGCGGCGTCCGCCGAGCCGAAGAGCACGCGGTCGACCCCTCCCTGCACGTCCAGGGCCCCCGGCTGCCCTTCGCCCACCACCAGGGAGGCGCCTGCCTGGAAGAGCACTTGTGCGCCCCCCAGGACGGTGAGGGCGGGGCTGTTGGCGCCGCGCAGGTCGATGTTCCAGGCGACCTCGAAGGGGAAGGACAGGCCGCGCCAGACGGCGTCTTCCTCGACCGCGCCCCCCCAGATGCGGGCCCGGTCGGCGCCGTTGCCCGACGCCGCGGTGTTGGCGGCGATCTGGCCCGCCCCCGACGCGGGAAGGCTGAGCGCGTAGCCCCCGTTGCCGCTCGAGGTGTTGCCGGAGAAGGAGGCCGCCGGGCCGCCGCCCCAGAGCCCGCCGTCGGTGGCGACGTGCAGGCCGTCGCCGACGTTGTCCTCCAGGCTGCAGGACTCCACCGAGGGCGCGCTCCCGGCTCCCGCCACGTGCAGCCCGTGGGCCCCCGAGCGTCGCAGGACCAGGTCGCTCAGGATGGGCGCGGAGCCCGACACCGCCACGTTGCCCAGGCCGTTGCCGCCGCCGAACTCCAGGGTGGCGCCGCCCAGGGTGACCCCGTCGGCCGCCGGACCCACGCTCAGGCCCAGCCAGTCGCCGGGGGTGGGGACCGACTGGCTGGAGGTGAGCAGGACGCCCACCCCGCCGCCCTGGATCAGCAGGCCGCCGTGCGCGCCGACGCCGACGCTGAGGCCGGTGCCGGGATCGAAGGAGATCACGGCGCCGTCGTCGATGGTGAGCACGGGCACGCTCGCCCCCTCCACCGCCACGGCGCAGGTGACCAGGTGCAGCCGGGACGCGTCCCAGACCTCGTCCGCCGCGACGATCCCGCAGTGCTCCACTGTGCAGGCCGAGGCCTGGTTGATCACGCCGTCGCAGTCGTCGTCCGCGGCGGTGTCGCAGTCTTCGGCCGCGCCGGGGTGGATCGCCGGGTCGCTGTCGTCGCAGTCCACGCTGGCGTCGAAGCCGTCGCCGTCGGCGTCGGGGGGCGGGC
>CALCXL010000117.1 GCA_937907595.1 uncultured Pseudomonadota bacterium | reverse complement strand
ATCCGTCTGGACGGTCACAACTTCGCGCACGTGGAGACGCTCTACCGGGACGACGGCGGCAACCCCGAAGTCGGCCTGGACATGAAGCAGAATTTCCAGCTTTCCTTCGGGGTCTCCTTCTTCGTGCCCCCGAAGGCCCGTACCGTCCAATAGTGGACGGGAGATTCCCCCCGGAAGCGACGACATCACCGGCGTCGTCGCCCCCGGACCTGGACCGGCTCCTCGCCCGAGCCGGTCCTTCCATGAGGGCAAGGGCCGCCTCTCGGCAATTGCGCAGGAACCTCATGACCGCGGAAGGGTCCGCACTATAATGCGCCGGTTTTCGCGCCCGACCCGTGCTTGAGGGTGTCCCGATGATGCGCAGAGTTCTTGTCTCCACGATCGCGTTCCTGGCCTTGCTGGCCACGGCGGCCCCCGCTTGGGCCCTCACGCTGGACGACATCAAGGAGATGGTGGCGGTCGGGGTCCCCGACAACATCATCGTCTCGACCATCGCCAACAGCGAAGAGACGTTCAACCTCTCCTCGGCTGAGATCGTCGAACTCACCACCACCGGGGTCTCGGCCTCGGTGATCGAGGCGTTGCAGGCCACGTCGGGCCAGGGCGGGCGGAGCGACTCCACCACCCGGCCGGCGGAGGAGGAGCCTCGGGTCCGAGACCGCAGCGATTCGCGCAGCGGCGACGACTCCCGCAGCCGCGATGACTCCCGCAGCCGCGACGACTCCCGCAGCCGCGACGACTCCCGCAGCCGCGACGACTCCCGCACCCGCGACGACTCCCGCAGCCGCGACGCCGAGCCCGACTCCCGCAGCAGCCGTGACGAGCCCGAGGAGGAGCCGCGGAGCCGCACCCGCCGAAGCGACAGCGACGACGGGGACAGCCTCACGCGCCGCCGCCGCAGCCGCCGCGGAAGCCGGGGGGACGACGACGACGACGACGACGCTGGAGAGAGCCGGAGCCGGCGCAGCAAGGTCAAGAAGACCCCCAAGGAGGTCAAGGCCCTGGCCGCGCTGCACAAGGAGAAGAAGTACACCACGGTGACGGCCAAGGCCTGGGACCTGCTCGAGTCGGGCAAGTACCCGGAGTTCGAGGCGAAGATCCACTTCTACATGGGCTCGTCCCTGAAGAGCATGGGCATGCTGCACAGCGCCCAGGTGCACTTTCAGGAGGTCGTCAAGGTGGGGCCCGACGCCGGCTCGGCCTTCGGCGCCGCGCTGAGCAAGATGGTGGAGATCAGCGAGCGCACCAAGGATCCCATCTACCTCATCAAGCAGATCGACAAGATCAGCCCGGACGACTACCCGGGCAAGGTCAAGGACGACCTGTACTACTACCAGGGGGTGCGGGACTTCGAGCGCGGCGACTACGCCCGCGCCAAGCGCAACTTCAGCAAGCTGGGCAAGTCCTCCGACCACTACATCCAGGCGCGCTACCACCTGGGCGTCATCTACAACGCCCAGGACCGCAAGAAGGCCGCCATGAAGGCCTTCATCGGCATCGTGAAGGGTGAGTTCAACGGCGACGCGGACGACATCACCAACGTCAAGAACCTGGCCGCCATCAACATCGCGCGCATCCGCTACGGGGTGGAGCAGTTCGGCAAGTCGGCCGAGTTCTACGCCCGCATCCCCCGGGACTCGACCTACTGGTCGACGTCGCTGTACGAGGCCGCCTGGGCCCACTTCATGGGGGAGAACCAGGAGAGCAAGGCGCTGGGCAACCTGATGACGCTCAGCTCGCCCTTCTTCGAGCGGGTCTGGCTGCCCGAGTCCTCGATCCTGGAGGCGCTGACCTACTACCGCATCTGCGAGTACAAGGAAGTGCAGAAGCTCCTCGACGGCTTCAAGGCCAAGTACGGGCCGATCCAGGAGAGCCTGGACGAGATCCTCGCTCCCTACGAGTCCGGCGAGCGCCCCGTGCGCGACCTGTACCAGCGCCTCTACGGCGTCGACAGCAAGGACTTCCGCAAGCTGCCCGTCTCCGTCTACTCCCGCGTGGAGGCCAACCGCTCGTTCCAGGGCCCCCACAACCGGGTCCTGCAGATCGAGAAGGAGCTGGCCCGCGTCCGCGGGATGAAGGCCAGCTGGAGCGAGGCCCCGGTCGGCCGAGGCATCGCCGAGGAGCTGTCCAAGCAGCGCAAGATCTACATGAAGTTCGCTGGTGCAGCCCTGACGCTGCAGCTGGGCGCCGTGCGCGACCAGGTGGCCGACCTCATGGGGCAGGAGGCCCTCATCCGATTCGAGGTGGTCTCCGGCGAATACCAGAAGTACGCGGACCGGTTCCGCAACCCCGAAGCGGCAGACGTGAACGAGGCTGTGGAGTTCGACTTCGCGACGAACCCCGAGCTCATCTTCTGGCCGTTCAACGAAGAATACTGGCAGGACGAGCTCGGCTACTACGAGCGCGTCGAGCCCGGCGACTGCAAGGAGTGAGGCTGTGAGAACCGCCCTTCACCGAACCCTCGTGTTTTCTCTGGCCCTCTCGGTCGCCCTGCCCGCCGCCACCGCGCTGGTGGGGATGGACGAGGCGAGCGCCCAGTCCCGCAAGGACGAGAAGAAGCGTCAGGTCCTGGACTACAAGGCCTACGAGCGGGAGAAGAACCGCGAGGTCTACGGCGAGCTCGCCAACGAGAAGCGCCAGGAGGCCATCGCCCAGCTCAAGGACATCCTCAAGACCCAGAAGCTCGCGCCAGACACCAAGGCGGAGATGCTGATGCGGCTGGCGGAGCTGTACTTCGAGCAGAGCAAGTACG